>JAIXQV010000015.1 GCA_027485535.1 Oxalobacteraceae bacterium
CGATTTCAACATGGGTAAGTACGCGCCTGCTGTCAGCGATGAAGTACGTATTGATATCGCTATCGAAGCGCTGAAGCAGTAATCCTACGCAGTAATAAAAACGCCCGCGAATCGCGGGCGTTTTTGTTTGCTACTTACCGTTCAGCTCTGGCTAGGCTTTAGCGTGGCTCGAGTCGGCCACATTCACGCGTTATGACTTCCCACATCGTTGTTTGCTACGCCATTACCGCTCTTGGCTGAACCAATCTGTGCCTCGAAGGCCCGCAAACGCTTGTACACCGAGATCAGTTCAACAATCGTACTCCAGCTGCGCACCAAGAACTGGAAAGACATCTCAACACGCCCGAAAGCACGCACGATCTGCTGCATCACGCCTAGTGTAATCGCACCCGAAACTACCGTAGGGCCCAGTGCGATATACGGTACCAATACGCCGAACTGCAAGTAACTGAACTTGGCGATATCGAAGTACATGTAATGGAAAAACAAACGGAAGTAGTTTGCGCGCACATGAGAAAACAAATCTTTCACCACCGGCTCGCTCGCACGTGCACCGTCGTCTTCTGCATGCACCAACTCTTTACGATAAGCCGCCTCAACACGCTGGTTGTTGAACTCCAGGCCAGGCAGCTTGATACCTACCAGCGCTAACACCACTGTGCCAAACAATGCAAACAAAATTGCGACGTACACCAGTGCGTGGTCGACTTGCCCCAGCACCGGCACCTCGGACACCTTCTTCGAGAGATTCCAGAGAATCGGCAAGAACGCGAACAAGGTCATCAGCGAATCCATCATGTTCGAGCCCAGCGATTCCATGATCGCCGAGAAGCGCTTGGTGTCTTCCTGTACCCGCTGACTCGCACCCTCAATATGACGTAGCGTTGACCAATGCGCCATGTAGTAATCATTCATCGCATCACGCCAGCGGAATACCCAGTGCTTGGTGAAGAAGGCTAGCAATACCGCCACCAGCACATACGTGCCAGCCAGCTTAGCGAAGGTCATCAGGAAACCAAAAAACTCATCCAGCGTCACATTACCTGGCTGCGCTAGCGCTTTTTGCACAACGTCATAGAAGCCGCCGAACCAGTCATTAATGGCCACATCAATCTGCACCTGATACCAAGTACCGAGCAAAATGAGTGCAGCACCCGGCCACGACCAGAGCAGCCAACGACGCGATAAAAAGAAGGAATTAAACATGTGGTGTCTCTTGCAGCGTTATTTTATTTTGAAGTCTTCGCAGGGGTCAGACCGCTCCGCCGGCTTACTCAACCAGACGATGTCGTAGCGCCCTGCCAAGGACTTTACCAGTTCTTCGCGCGGGCTGTCGGTCTCATAGAAACCGACAGCGGTGAGTTTCAGTGCAGGTGCCAGTGCGCTCAGTGCTTGTGGCACACCATAATCCTTGCGCACATGGCCATTACCCGCGACCAGCACGGATGGCGCATGATCAAGCAGTGCCTGCGCCATTGAGAGATCGGTTGCACGCTGCACCAAACGCATGGGCTGCAAATACTTTTCTGGCAGCTTGCCACAATGACCATCGATCAAATCCTGATCCAACTGCCGGCTCGCATCTGCACTGAGGGAAGCGGTTTTGTAGGCTTGCGCCATCGGGGTGGGTAAGGCCGACTCGCCCTGCCCGTACAACTGCTTGGAGAAGCCCTTGGGTAGGTTACCGCCGATCAGCTGCAGTTTGGCGCCACGCACAGCGTCGAATAAAGGCGAGTGCAGTGGCCACTGCCATGCCTTGGCATCAAATCCCGCTGCTTCAAGATCTGGCAGTAGTCCCCCCTCATGCTTGACGCGAGCACCGGATGGTAAGTGCTCAGCAATGACCGTTAACTTGTCGCGAGCGATTTGTTTGATCAGCTGCGCACGGAGCGCATGATGATTCGCGTTGTCGTGTAATTCACCCAGCAAGACAATATCTTGTTTGCGTAGCCTATCGACCAGCATTTGTTCGCTGATCTCTTTCCCTGTGCGCAGATCGATGATCTGCGCGTGAGCCGTTTGCATCGCCCACAGCAGACCTAGCAGCGATAGCAGCGGCGATAACAGCGGTGATAACAGCGGAGAACGATAAATCACTGACTGGCCCTATGCCTTACGCTGGCGCGCCAGCTCGCATAGCGCAGAGAGAAGCTTGCGCAGATTCTCTGCAGTTGGTTCGTCGATCAGTTTTCCATCAGCGTCGAACTTGGATGGCGCGGCGGAGATCATGACCTCAGGCCGATTCACCATGGGGCTGTTGAGATAGATGAACACCTGCCGTAGCTGATACTGCGCGCGCGAGGTCCCTAGCCCACCTGGCGTGGCCCCCATCAGTGCAATCGGCTTACCATCGAAAGGCTGATCTGGCGGGCGCGAAGCCCAGTCGATGGCATTCTTCAACACACCGGGAAATGAGTAGTTGTACTCGGGCGTGGCAATCACGATTGCATCGGCGGCATTAATTTGTTCACGTAATCGTTGCACCGACGGTGGCAAACCCTGCACACGAAGATCCTCGTTATACAGCGGAACATCTGACAAATCCGCCAGTGAGAATGTGACGCCATCAGGCAATAGCGTAGCGCATGCACGTAGCGCTGCGGTATTGAGTGAACCTTGGCGCAAACTACCGGAGATACCTAGGATATGCATAAGAGATTTTCTTGTTTAATAGAGAGCGTTATCGATCAGCAAGAATAAACATGACAGACCTGCTACATGAATCTAAATAGAGTGAATAGAGTATCGCGTTAAAACGGGTGGGGCGTGGCGACTAATCCGCTTTCACACCTTCAACCTGTATCGCCAGCTTGATCTCTGGCGAAAACCGAGGCAAGCCTATGTTCATGCCAAAGTCACTACGATCAAAACGGCCATGCGCATCAGCGCCACAGACCTCACGCTTATGCAGCGGATGAATCAGGCATTTGAAGTGCGTGAGCGTCAGTGACAGCGGCTTGGTAATGCCCAACATGGTCATCTCGCCTTCCACCGCAACCAGCTTGTCGCCGTCAAATCTCAATGCAGTACTCTTGAAGGTGACTGTGGGATATTTCGCGACATTGAACATTTCATCGCCACGCGCTTTTTCATTCATTTTGGCGTGACCAAAATCAACGGTACTGGCGTCAATCGATATCTCGACACTGCCACCGGTTTTTGATTGCCGATCAAGTACGATTTTTCCGCTACTCTTGGTGAACTTCCCGCGCCAAACCGAGAGACCCATATGATCAGCTTCGAAACTGGGGTAGGTGTGACTCGGGTCGATGTTATACACCTGTGCCGATACACAAGTAGTCACCAACAGAAAAGGAACGAGAATCAGTTTCTTGAGATTCATGAGCTTCAATCGTTGAGTGCGCTGGCAGCGCCTGATTACTGAGCGACGATACGGAATTTGATCACCACCTCATCAGCGACGACGCTGACATCTTTCCACTCACCATCACCGATGCCGAATGCTAGGCGCTTGATCGGCACACTACCCTCAAATACCTGAGATGCGCCTTCCTTCTTGACACTCAGCGGAAATTGCAAGTCCATCGACTTGCCTTTGAGTGTTAATTTGCCCATCACCTCGAGCTTGCCCGGACCAGCGGAGCGGATTTTGGAAGAACTGAAAGTCGCTTTCGGAAATTGTGCCGCGTAGAACCACTCTTTCTTGCGCACCTCGGCGCTGTAATCCGGATCGCCCAAGTCGAAACTCGCCACGTCGATCTCGACACTCGCTTTGGCATTTTCAGGCTTGGCGGGATCATAGTCGACTTGCGCGACGAGCTTATTGAATTTGGCGTCGACCGCGACACCCATTTGCTTAAAGGTGACGCCGACACCTGATTTCACTGCATCAACCTTTAATGGTGCAGCGAGCGCACTGCTCGTCAATAATGCCGCGGTGACGAGCGCGATTCTTGCGATCATGATTTTCCCTGTCTCTGGCTGGGTTTAGCGCGCGGATCATGCTTTTTAAACGAATATGCACCGCGCCAACCCACCATTGTATACAGGAGCGAATAACTGCATCCGAGCTTGAATTTACCACCGCCCCGAAGCGCCACCTCCACCAAATCCGCCACCACCCCCGCGAAAACCGCCCCTACCACTGCCACGGCCGCCACCACCGCCCCAACCACCGCCCCAACCACCGCCCCAACCACCACCACCACCACTGCCACCGCCACCGCCGATATGAGCGCCTGCAAGGGTAATGACTATGCCGATCAACGCGGACAACAGCGCGAAGAGGATTAAGCTCGTGAATAGCCAAACTGCCAATCCCACTAAAGCACCCGTGAGCAAGGCCGCCTTCCCACGACCCATTCGCTTGCGCATCACCGCGCCAATGATCAGTGCAGCAATAAAAATCACCGGCAATAGGCCAGCGTCGCCGAGCTGAAGCTCCTCCATTTGCGACGGCGGGGGCAATGCCTCGCCATCGACCACGCGCATCATGGCGTCGAGACCAACGCTGACTCCTTTGAAAAAATCATTCTCGCGAAAACGTGGAACAATCAGCTCATCAATAATTCGCTTGCAGGTCGCATCATTAAGGGCGCCCTCCAAGCCATAGCCAACCTCAATACGCAGGGTGCGGTCTTCCTTTGCGATCAGCAGGATAGCGCCATCATCTACCTGCTTACGTCCAAGCTTCCACTGCTCGGCGACGCGAATGGCGTACTGTTCGATGCTCTCTGGCTGCGTGCTGCGCACAATCAGGAGCGCGATCTGACTACCTTTGCGTTGCTCGAATGCGCTCAGATATTCGTCCAGCGCCTTCTGCTGCACTGCTGACAAACCATCGGCAAGATCAACCACCCGCCCGGTGAGTGTAGGTACGGCAACGAGCGGCTGCGCGACTACCATCGCAGCGCAAAGCCATACGGCAAGCGCTGCGATGAACTGCCTACTTGCTGGCAGGCGCACCAAAATCCACTGGTGGCGCGTTCGAGATCGCGGATTCATTCTCGACCGTGAAGTTAGGTTTGACTTTCATACCGAACAGCAGCGCAGTCAGATTCGTCGGGAATGAGCGTACGACCACGTTGTAGTCTTGAACCGCCTTGATATAGCGATTACGTGCCACCGTGATCCGGTTTTCTGTGCCTTCCAGTTGCGCCTGCAAGTCACGAAAGCTGGCATCTGCCTTCAGCTGGGGATAGTTCTCACTGATTAGGAGCAAGCGGGATAGCGCGCCAGATAGCTGACCTTGCGCTGATTGAAACCGAGCAAACGCTTGGGGATCGTTCAGCACGTCGGGCGTTATCTGTATTGAACCGACTCGCGCGCGTGCCTCGGTCACTTGGGTCAGTACCTGGCGCTCATGTGCGGCATAAGCCTTCACGGTATTCACGAGATTCGGCACTAAATCGGCACGGCGCTGATACTGATTAACCACCTCGGCCCAACTTGCCTTGATCTGTTCATCACCTGCTTGCAGACTGTTGTAGCCGCAAGCACTCAACAGTATTGATAACAGTAAAAGAAAAAACCACCTTACCCACCTGCGCATGTGGACTCCTGATCGATTGAAGGCCGGCACTGATGCTAGCGTCGTATCCATGATGTGATCTAGTGATTTAACAATCATGATCACCATCAAGCGATCCGCTATCACACGAAATGCGGTGAGCCATCATCTCAAGAATTTGATGAACGTGGCTATTCAAGCTGGATAACGACGCGCAATGCAACCTTCACCGCCTGCCCATGAAGTCGTCCCGGTAAGAACCGCGCAGCACGAAAACGCATCCGCAGGTCTTGCAACAGCATTGGCGTGAGGGTGGGTGTGTCGACGATAAGATCATCGACATCGCCGTACTCGTTAATCAGTAGTAATGCCGATAGTGAAGGCAAATCCAAGCCATGTAGATACCACTCAGGATCAATGTCAATGACAAGTTCGGGCCGCTCGCTCAGTGCAGATACCGGTAGGTAGCCATTCACGCCCTGCGGTCTGCTTTGGGCAACATCGACCATTGGCGGTACTTCGCCAGCACTGATATCAGCTGACTGAGCAGTCGCGCCTTCAGTATCTGAAATATTCACGGAACCAAGGCTGCTGCCATCCAACAGCCGGACACGCAAAACACCACTACCCATGACGGGTGATGGTTGCGCAGCCTGCAAGAGAAAACCGATACTTGCTGACCCAATCATGATGGCCAGCATGATGCAGCAAATCGGCCTTATTGCTGCTCGAGCTCGCGCCATGCAATCCTGCGAACATTGAGTCCGCCGCCGACATTGACCGGTTGTGCAACCGTACTGACCGTACCACTATCATCCGTCAAAATACTGACGACTTGGCTGCCGACGCGAATCATGCGCGTACCGGCAAGCATGGATGCGCTACTGACACGGCGACCAGCCCAGCTACTTTTTGCAATCGGTAGATAATTACCATTGATATAGTTGAACGCATACGACCAGCCCTCGGCACGAGGACGACAGGCGTTGCTATCCGGCGCATTACTCACGACCGAAAGCATGCCGAGTTGCTGCTCCGGATCAAGAACGACGCGCTCTCCGGAATCGGGCTGTGCATCCAGATCGACATACCAGCCATCGTTGACCAGCCAATCAACGCTCTCATCGCTGATACCGCGCTTACCTGCATCATCACCAGGAATCAGGCGCTTCTGTACCATCGAGGATCGCTGACGGAGATCGCCCAGACCGCTATCGCTCAGGTAATCACGGAAGGTGTAGATCGACTGGATCGATTTATCACCGATATCACTGCTACCAAGGTAGCGTCCGGTACCTACACTCAGCACCGGTAATGATTGGTTCCCGACGCGAACCAAGGAGAGTTCGGGTCGGGTCGTGATCGGTTGTACATCACCATTACGTACCAAGCGTGCCAGTAGTACGGCACCACTACCGCTAGCGCCTGATGTGTCGTTGATATCGAAACGCCAGATGTTACCGAGCAAGTCACCACCGTAAACACGTTCGGCGGTGTTATCGAGTAAACCTTCAACCCAGACATTGAGCTGGGCAAGTCCGGCAGGATTGTTAATCGTTCCAGCGCCGGTATCGATCCGTTTAAGTACTGCACCGGTAGCAGCGTTCAGGACGAAAAGTACCGCATGCCCGGTGCCAGGTGTCACATTGTTATAGCCGGAAGCGATCAGTACTACCCAAGTACCATCGCGACGCTTGGTGATGATCGGTTTACCGACTGCGTAGCCAAGTTGTGACTCAGTATCGGCACTGATTCGCCAAAGCAGCTTGGGTTGATCTGCCTGTGTGATATCCAGCGCATAGAACTCTCGACCTGCAGCACCCAAGCCGGCAACAAGGATTGTTCGCCAGCCATCTGCTGTACAACTACTATCCGGTGCGTTAGGACATATATCACCCACCACCGGTGTGCCATCGAGCAGATATTGAAAGTTTTTACTTAGTGCGTTATCCGCGAGTCGCCATAGCTTAGGCAATACACCGGCTGGAATAAATGCCCAGCGCTCGCGTCCAGTGGACGAATCAAACGCATGCAACATGCCATCGTTCGCAGAAAGATAGACCGACCCCGGTCGGCTCGCAGCGACGCGATCACGATATTCGCCGTAATTGAGATCTGCATATCGAAACGCCGGCGGCCCAACGAATACTGGCTGTGCATTAATCGCTGCGCCAAGTACCTGGTCGCGCTGTCGGAATAAGCGCACGTTGTTATCAGTTCGGTCTTCGTATTGAAACTGTCCGCGTAAGTAGGCAACCAAATTTTTACCGCCTGCCTGAGCTCGCTCGGCATCATTCAGCTGCGCACACTGCTCCAAGCGGGATCCGGCTGCAGCGGCACACCCCTCAAACAGCTGACGCTCATCGGCGCTCAACTCATCCCAGCTGAATTTTTTCAGTCCGTTTACGCTGGATGATGACGGCAAGTAGATGCTCCGGTCGTCACTGTCGGCAGTAACACGCTGCCGCAACTGGGCCGCTGCGGACCATTCAGCGCGATCTGACAAACTGCTATCTGCCAGCGCAATACGACGAGCTTCGAGTTCTCCATCCCAGTACAGGGTGCGATAACGACTAGAAAACAGCAAGTTATCGCCTTCGGCGGGCTCTTGACTGCTACTCGCTGAGGCGGCGGCAGCGCCGGTGGCAGCACGAATTGCCGATAGCGATGCCGACAAGGCATTCGCGAGAGATTCCGGACTACGTGCGCTGAAGTAACGCCCGCCGCCGTTGACCGCCGCATGCCATAAGTCGTCAATACGCTCAGCGGCAGGCGCATAGATGGGATCTGGCCAGTCTTTCTTACCGCCGATGATGTCCTGAAAATCACCCGTGGCCGCAGTATCGTAGTCTTCACTGTATCTCAGCGTGCCACTCGCACCCAAGCCGAGCGTATGCGTCACCATATGTTGATGCGTAACGCTACGACGCCCCGGTAGCAGGGGCACATTGTTTTCACATAAGTTATTGCGCGAACCGCAGTTGCCTAAGGCCGGTGTGCGAAGGTCATTTTCAAAATACCAGGCGGCGACATCGGCCAGTGTGTTGGTGGCGCGACCCGCGCCACTGACCTCGGTAAACGACGTCACCGTGTACGGAAAAGAACCAGCCGATTCGATCACCGGCGTTGCCGATAGATCGCCCGCAGTTGCCGGCGCAAGAATAAAGACTTGATTACCCTTGGCAAATGCTCGATAGCCCTGACGATTGATTTGTAGTGAAATCCAATACGCGAGCTCGGCGGCCTCCGTCATCAAACTTGCACCCGGCTTATGTAAGATATTTGCGAAGCTATTCATTAGATTAGCGTCATTGACCTTCAGGCCGATCAGCACGCTGTACCAAGGGTCGGGCTCGGTGTGGCGCGGCTCAACCGTCAGCGTTGCCATGCGTGCCGCGCGCGCGCCTCCTCCGCCATCAAACATGGGGCGCGGCAACTGGGTGTCAGGGTTACCAACATCCGTGATGCCATCGATTTGCTTCGCTGCATAGCTACCGAATTCATCCTGACTCGTCCAATAGCCATCGGTCGATAAAATCGTTGTGTTCTGTTGGCAGGCGTATTGCATGGGATCATTTCTACCAGTGAGCAGCTTGCCCGCATACAAACGTCCCGCCTTGGCTAGCGCCGCGCGAAGCGGCGTTCCACCGGTGGGTCGCGCCGCATAGAGTTTCTTGTAAAAGCTTTTGCGATGTTCAAGCGCAAAGTCATCAATACGCAAAAAGTTGATGCTGCTTTCACTAACGCTGGGTTCGCTGATGGTGGAGTATCCGACGCGGAAATTTCCATCAAGCTGACTGAATGCACGCCCGGCAGCCGTTTTCATCGTCTGCATGCGCGTTCGGTGATAGCTGAACCAGTTCGCAAAATTTATCGTTTCATCGCTGCCCGCTGTTCCTGATGACGTACTGACAATCACTTTGCGCCAGTTACTACGGCCGGTTGCTCCGCTTTCATAAACCGTATCTCGACAATGATCCTCATCCGAGCCATCGCCCAGACGCTCTGGCTTGTTACCGGTATAGATAAAGTAATAGGCAGGCTCAGGTAGGTTTGGCAAACCGGTATCACTCACCTTGCAACTACTTGCCGCATTAGCGCAATCAATACGGTAGCTAATGTCGCTGGTCCCGGAGGGCACGGGTGGTTTCGTGCTATCCGTACGCCACGCCATGAATTCATTGGACAGATTGATGCTGATTGATCCAGGCTGAAATCCATCATACAAGGCAGCGAAAAAGTTTTGCTGCGGGTATTCACTACCGTCTGCATTGACCGGTACCGGATACCTAATGGCGGGGTTGTAGTAAATCTTGTTGCACATGCTGCTGCGGTAGCCCACTGCATTTTGGTACTGCTGCGCTACTACCTCATCACCAAGAAAACTCCACTGCATACTGCCTGAGTCATCAAGAATAAAATAGATATTGGGTTTGACTGGTGCAGCGAGTAGAAAATTGATCGGCGCTTGGGCTAGATCCGTCAATGCAAAGCAGCGCAGCATGGTCATCATGAGCAGCGCTGCTAGTAAAGGCTTGGGATGCCAAAGTAATCGCATTGCATTCTCCTTCAGTAATGCACCAGGGTCTGCACAAAAGCCGTGGTGTTACGCGGTCCACGTACA
>JAIXQV010000199.1 GCA_027485535.1 Oxalobacteraceae bacterium
CAAGCAGGCGCAACTAGCGACCACCGAAGTCGATAGTGAGCCGCTAGCACTTGAAGATGATCCAGAGTTAGTCAGTCAAAACGTCAGCAATTTGAGTACTGCAGAAGTATCGGAAGACCAGCAGACGCCAGTCAGTCAAACGCCAGTCGTTCAGACAGCAGTCGCTGATCCAATACTTGTAGAAGCAACTGATCAAGCCTCGACGATATCGCCAAGTGAGACCGCCGCAGTTGCCGATACAGCGGCTGAGCAGCCGGCTATTTCCCAGGCAGCTGAGGAAAGTCTGGCGCTGGCATCGGCGTCTGCGCTCGAAGCTTCTTTGTTAAGTGCGCAGTCCAATTTGATCATGACCTCTGCGCAGTACCTCAGCCAGCAGATGAGCTTGAATCAAGCGCAGTCAATTACTGAAGAAAGCTAATTACTGACCGGGTTAGCCGCGAGGAGCCGCGGTTCGGCATTTGTTACACTGAGGCAATATTTCAGTGCAACTTGGCCTACGATGAAAAATCCGCTGTTTATGACGCCCGCGCTCCGGCTGTGGCCTAGGCGACGACTCGCTACCTATCTGGCCCAGTACCAGGCTGATAAGCCGTTGCTTTCGCGGGGCTCCCAATGAGCCTCACCGACCCGGCCGCAGGTGGTCTCCAACTCACAGAAGACGCCCAGCGCGATGCGGTATACCGCAAGGCCATGCTGCGGTTCATGCCCTTGCTGTGCCTATGCCTAATCGCAGCGTATCTTGATCGGGTGAACGTCGGTTTTGCCAAGCTGACCATGCTTGACGATCTGGGATTCAGCAACACCGTGTATGGTCTTGGTGCGGGTGTGTTTTTTCTGGGTTATTTCTTATTTGAAGTGCCGAGTAACGCGCTGCTTCATCGTATCGGTGCACGCGCCTGGATTGCGCGCATCATGATTACCTGGGGCCTGATTGGTGCGCTGATGCCCTTTGTTCAGACGCCAACCCAGTTTTATATTCTGCGTTTCCTGTTGGGTGTGGCAGAGGCTGGCTTCAGTCCGGGTGCCATGTACTTCATATCTTGTTGGTTCCCCTCCGAGCGGCGCGGTCGCATGCTAGCGCTGTACCTCACCGCTGTACCATTGTCGAGCGTGATCGGCGGGCCGCTGTCGGGCTATATCTTGGCGTTTTTTGCTGGTGTGGGCGGTTGGCATGGCTGGCAGTGGTTGTTTTTGATTGAGACCATCCCCTCGATTGTGCTGGGCATCATCGTGCTGAGAGTGTTGGTTGACCGCCCGTCCGATGCGCGCTGGTTGAGCGAGCAAGAGGCAGCATTAATTGCAGCGGATATGGCCCGTGAGGCCGAGCGTAATCAAGCGCATAGCGGATTTTTTAGCGCGCTGCGTAGTAAGTTGGTGTGGCAACTTAGCATTGCCTATTTTTGTATTGTCAGCGCAGTATATGTACTTATTTTTTGGTTGCCGACGCTGATCAAGCAACATGGCGTCAACGATCCGGTTCAGATCGGCTGGCTCACCGCGATACCGTATTTCTGTGCGATTGTTGCCTCATTGCTGAATAACGCGCATGCTGATCGTCACCGCGAGCGTCGCTGGCACACGGCATTACCGTGTGCTGTTACCGCTATCGGCATGGCAGTCAGTTGGGTTCAGTTCGATAGCCTCGTACTGACTATGCTGATATTGAGTATCACGGCGGCGGCAGCGTCGACTACGCAAGCCGCATTCTGGAGTGTGCCGCCAACATTCCTGAGTGGTGCCGCAGCAGCAGCAGGACTAGCGCTGATTAATTCGATCGGGAACATCGGTGGTATGGTCAGTACCTCGTTAGTCGGTTGGATTACCGATCTGACGGGTAATTCACAAAACAGCCTGATTCTTTTCGCGGCTATTTTGCTGGTGAGCGTGGTGTTGGTGGTGCGATTGCCTGCACATCTCATTAATCATTAAGTTAACGATTAAGTTTTTCATGCCTCAAATCTTCTACCTTACCCACGTCAGCATTGAATCTGGCGCGCTGAATCAACTTCCTTCGGAATGTGCACGGGTAGGTATTCGCCGGCCACTGATCGTTACTGATGGTGGTATTCGTGCTGCCGGGTTGTTGGACAGGTTGATGGCGGTACTAAGTCATGCAAAGCTTGAATCAACCACAGTGTATGACGCTACACCCGCCAATCCGACCGAGGCGGCAGTTCGCGAGGCTGCGGCACTCGCTAAGCAGCATCAGTGTGATGGCTTAATAGCCTTCGGTGGTGGATCGTCGATGGATTGTGCCAAGGGGGTTGCAATCGTCGCGACGCATGAGGGCCCGATGACGCATTACGCCACCATCGAAGGTGGTTCGCTGCGTATCAGCGAGCGCGTGTTACCCCTCATCGCTATTCCCACGACGGCGGGTACGGGCAGCGAAGTGGCGCGCGGTGCGATTGTGATTGTCGATGATGGTCGCAAGCTTGGTTTCCATTCATGGAATCTGGTGCCGAAGGCAGCAATCCTTGATCCGGATCTCACACTAGGTTTGCCGCCGATACTGACAGCCGCCACCGGCATGGACGCCATTGCGCACTGCATGGAAACGTTCATGGCGCCGGCCTTCAACCCACCCGCTGACGGTATTGGCTTAGATGGTTTGGCCCGTGCATGGTCGCATATTGAATTGGCGACGGTCGACGGCAGCCATGCGGAGGCCAGGCTGCAAATGATGAGTGCTTCGATGCAGGGAGCGATGGCGTTTCAGAAAGGCCTCGGTTGCGTGCATTCGCTGAGTCACG
Organism: Oxalobacteraceae bacterium; assembly: GCA_027485535.1. GTDB lineage: Bacteria > Pseudomonadota > Gammaproteobacteria > Burkholderiales > Burkholderiaceae_D > Pernthalerella. Next base: position 2,754 of record JAIXQV010000199.1, read on the forward strand.
CCACCGGTGCGGTCGATCATGCGCTGCATCACGGCACACTCAATGCGATTTATTTGCCAGCGGTGATACGGTTCAACGCACAAGCTGAATCCATCGTGCGCGAACGAAGAATGCAGCGCATGGCGCAGGCGATGGGTTTGCCGGCACATGATGATGCGGCTGCTGCCGCTGAGGCAATCGCGCAGGCGATCACCCAGCGTAATCAGCAGCTCGGCCTGCCTTCTGGTTTGGCCGTACTCGGGCTATCCAGCGATCATTTCGATCACATCATTCATGGTGCGCTAGCGGATCACTCGCATAAAACCAACCCTCGTCTTGCCAGCGCTGAGGATTACCGTCACATGCTGCAGGAATCGATGGCCTTGTTCTGAAAATCCCTTTGCAGTCGGGGGATATAGAGG
>JAIXQV010000266.1 GCA_027485535.1 Oxalobacteraceae bacterium
CACTGCAAGTCTATGTATTTACTGGAGATTTTATGACCCAAGGCGAACAGCGTCCGAACCCGGAGGAGTCCCAGGCGGCTCCCGCAGCCGCACCGGAATCGTCGCATGCTGAGGCTGCGGCAGGGCCGCAGATTGAGGGAGTGGAAGCGGGTGACGCCCTAACCTCGCAACTGGCCGAGGCGCAGGCCAAGCTAACGGAAATGCAGGATGCCTATCTGCGCGCCAAGGCAGAGGCGGACAACACCCGGCGTCGCGCGCAGGAAGACATTGCAAAGGCGCACAAGTTTGCGATCGAGTCATTCGCCGAGTCGCTACTCCCGGTGAAGGACAGTCTCGAGATGGCGCTGAAGGTCGAGACACCGTCGATCGAATCTTTGAAAGAGGGCGTCGACATGACCCTCAAGCAACTGGTGGCCGCTTTTGACAAACATCGTTTGATCGAGGTGAACCCGCAGCAGGGCGAGAAACTCGATCCGATGAAGCATCAGGCGATTTCAATGGTACCGGCCGAGCAGGAAGCTAACACGATCGTCACCGTGCTGCAGAAGGGCTACATGATCTCCGATCGGCTACTGCGGCCCGCGCTGGTGACCGTCTCGCAGTCGACTTGAAAAGTATTGCACTCGCCGCATATCGGTACACATTCGGCATCTAAACTGTTTCAGATTCATAAGGAATATCCATCATGGGCAAAGTCATTGGCATCGATCTCGGAACCACCAATTCCTGCGTTGCGATCATGGAGGGCAATCAGCCCAAGGTGATCGAGAACTCCGAGGGTGCGCGTACGACGCCCTCGATCATCGCCTATCAGGATGACGGCGAGATTCTGGTCGGTGCGCCAGCCAAGCGACAGGCGGTCACTAACCCAACCAATACCCTGTTCGCGGTCAAGCGTCTGATTGGTCGCAAGTTTGAAGAAAAGGAAGTTCAAAAAGATATCGGCCTGATGCCGTATGAAATCGTGAAGGCCGATAACGGTGATGCCTGGGTACTCGCGCGCGACAAACGTCTTGCGCCACCGCAAGTGTCCGCGGAAGTACTGCGCAAGATGAAAAAAACTGCCGAGGACTATCTCGGCGAGGAAGTCACCGAAGCGGTGATCACGGTACCGGCTTATTTCAATGATGCGCAGCGTCAGGCCACAAAAGATGCCGGTCGTATCGCGGGCCTCGACGTCAAGCGCATCATCAACGAGCCTACCGCAGCGGCGCTGGCATTTGGCCTCGACAAATCGGGTAAAGGTGATCGCAAGATCGCGGTCTATGACCTCGGCGGCGGCACCTTCGACGTGTCGATCATCGAGATTGCTGACGTCGATGGCGAGATGCAGTTCGAGGTGCTCTCCACCAATGGTGACACCTTCTTGGGTGGTGAAGACTTCGACCAGCGCCTGATCGACCACATCATTGAGGAATTCAAGAAGATCAATGGCCTGGATTTGGCAAAGGACCCGATCGCGCTACAGCGTATCAAGGCTTCGGCGGAGCGCGCCAAGATCGAGCTCTCATCATCGCAGCAAACTGAAATCAACGAACCTTACATCGCCATGGCTAATGGCGCGCCAGTACACTTGACGCTGAAAATCACGCGTGCCAAGTTGGAGTCGTTGGTCGAGGACCTGATCTCGAAAACTATTGAGCCTTGCCGCACTGCGATTAGTGACGCAGGTGTCAAAGTGTCTGACATCGACGATGTGATTCTGGTCGGTGGTCAGAGCCGTATGCCGAAGGTACAAGAGAAGGTCAAAGAGTTCTTCGGTAAAGAGCCGCGCAAAGACGTCAACCCCGATGAGGCTGTTGCCGTTGGTGCCGCGATTCAAGGCGCAGTGCTTTCCGGTGATCGCAAAGATTTGCTGCTTCTGGATGTGACGCCACTATCGCTCGGTATCGAGACGCTGGGCGGTGTGATGACCAAGATGATCAAGAAGAACACCACCATCCCGACTAAGTTCAGTCAGGTGTTCTCCACCGCCGAGGATAACCAGCCGGCAGTGACCATCAAGGTGTATCAGGGCGAGCGCGAGATGGCCTCGGGTAACAAGGCATTGGGTGAGTTCAACCTCGAAGGTATTCCGCCGTCACAGCGCGGTATGCCACAGATCGAAGTGACTTTCGACATCGACGCCAACGGTATCTTGCATGTCTCTGCCAAAGACAAAGCGACAGGCAAAGAAAACAAGATCACCATCAAGGCCAACTCTGGCCTGACTGAGGAAGAGATTCAGCGTATGGTGCGCGATGCCGAGGCGAATGCGGCGGAAGATCATCGCTTGAAAGAATTGGCCGAATCACACAATCAGGGCGATGCGCTGGTGCACTCGACCAAGAAAGCATTAGGCGAGCACGGTGACCAGCTGGAGTCTGGCGAAAAAGAAAAAATTGAAGCAGCGATCAAAGACCTTGAAGAGGCCTTGAAAGGCACCGACAAGGCAACGATTGATGCCAAGATCGAGGCGCTTTCCACTGCCGCACAAAAACTCGGCGAGAAGATGTATGCGGATATGCAGGCACAGCAGGCTGCGACCAGTGCTGGCGCTGCATCGCCTGAGGCAGCAACGGCCAGTGCGAAAAGTGCGCAAGACGATGTTGTTGATGCCGACTTCAAGGAAGTGAAGGACAAATAATTACCACTGCACACAGCGCGGCTGTGTTGCTTATGCCGGGTCGGGGCGTTTTGTTCCGCCCGGTTTTTTGCTTGGATGGGGCTCGCCCTGTCCGCTCGTAGTCAGGATATTCAGCCATGGCAAAACGCGATTTTTACGAAACGCTCGGTGTAGCGAAGAACGCTTCGGACGAAGAAATCAAAAAGGCCTATCGCAAGCTCGCCATGAAATACCATCCGGATCGCAATCCGGATAGCAAGCAGGCAGAGGATAAATTCAAAGAGGCAAAAGAAGCCTACGAGATGCTCTCTGATTCACAAAAGCGCGAAGCGTATGACCGCTTTGGTCACGCCGGGGTTGACCCGAATGTGGGAGGTGCCGGTGGCGCAGGTGCCGGGTTTGGCGGTGGATTCTCGGATGCCTTTGGCGATATCTTTGGCGACATCTTTGGTGGTGGTGGTGGCCGACAGCGTGGCGGCCCGCAGGTGTACCGTGGTGCCGATCTTCGCTACAACCTCGATATCACGCTTGAACAAGCAGCCAATGGCTTCGAAACCACGATACGGGTGCCGTCGTGGGATGAGTGCGAGACTTGTCATGGCTCGGGTGCAAAGCCGGGTACCTCGCCAACTACCTGCGGTACTTGCGGAGGCCATGGTCAGGTCAGGATGCAACAAGGTTTCTTCAGCATTCAGCAGACTTGCCCGAAGTGCCATGGCTCCGGCAAGGTGATCGCGGATCCTTGCAGTCCTTGTGCCGGTTCAGGCCGTGTCAAACGAAACAAGACGCTTGAGGTCAAGATCCCGGCGGGTATTGATGACGGCATGCGGATTCGCTCCACGGGCAATGGTGAGCCCGGCATGAATGGTGGCCCTCCAGGCGACCTCTATGTTGAAATTCATATCAAGCAGCACGCAGTTTTCCAGCGTGATGGTGATGATCTGCATTGCGAAATGCCGATTTCATTTGCCAAGGCGGCGCTCGGGGGTGAGATCGAGGTGCCAACACTCTCAGGCAAGGTCTCCTTCAGCGTTCCCGAGGGTACTCAAAGCGGTAAGACTTTCCGCTTGCGTAGTAAAGGCGTTAAAGGTGTGCGTTCCGGATTCCCCGGTGATCTGTTCTGCCACGTGGTTGTGGAAACGCCGATCAAGCTCACTGATCGGCAAAAAGATTTGCTACGCGAGTTTGAGCAACTGACTGCCGAGGGTGGCGCTAAGCATAGTCCGCAGAGCAAGAGCTGGATGGATAAGGTAAAGGAATTTTTCGAGTAATCGGTTCTAGCCGCTGAGGCTATGCCAGTTTCCAGGGGTCGTCGCACACCTTCCTCTCCACCGAATCAGAAAACGCCGACGCTATGTCGGCGTTTTTGTTGGCGTCCCTGTTTTTCGTCATTGTGGTTCGATCTACGCACGACGGTTCGATATCATGCTCACAAAGCACCTGTCATGTTGCGTAAAGTGCATAGGGATTTGCACATTTCAATTACTGCGCGAGATTCTTCGTAGCCGAGGCTAGACTGATCGCTTCAGCTGTCGTTGAAGGTGCCCAAATATGTTGCAACGAGCCATCTCGCTCGCAGATGCTCCGAGTTCTATCAGATACCTGTGGGGAGCCCTTGTTAGGTACCGGAAGGGGCAGCGCAACAGCGAGCTTGAGCAATCGGCTGTGCGCATCCTTATTGGCACCGTATTGATGTACTACTTCGAGTACTTCAATGACTCCCTAAAAGTATCGACACCACAACTAACGATCGACCTTAGGCTGGTGCTCACTGCTTTCCTTTGTGCTTCGGTATTCATTTGTATCAGTATTCTCATCAAGCCAAGCGAGGTCCCGATACGCCGTATCTTTGCCATTCTGTTAGATACCGGTGTGCTTACCGTCCTACTGACGGTTGGCGGTGTGCATGCTGCGCCGCTCTATTTTCTTTATCTTTGGATCATCATCGGTAACGGTTTTCGCTTCGGCCAAAAATACTTATTGGTTTCCTTGGGGTTTACCCTGGTGGGCTTTGGTGTTGTGGTGACCATCGAGCCGTACTGGGCGGCAGAAAAGAAACTATCGATAGGACTTTGGCTGGGAACTCTGCTGATATCGATGTATTTCAATTTACTGGTTGGCCGCCTGTTCACTGCATTGAATCAAGCCAATAGCGCCAATCTCGCCAAGCGTCAGTTTATATGCGCCGTTAGCCACGAGCTCAGAACGCCACTGAATGCCATCATTGGCATGGTAGATCTACTGAAAAGTACCAAGATAGATCACGAGCAAAGAGAAATGCTCGACTGCATGACCACCACGTCACAACTGATGCTTTCCCAGATTGAAGATGTGCTTGATTTTTCCAAGATCGAAGCGGGAAAGATGGCAGTGGAGCATGTCGAGTTTGATCTTTATGCCTTGATTGAAAATATTCTGGCAGTATTTAGCTACAGGATTGACGCCAAGACGGTACGCCTGATACGCCAAATCGACTGTGCAGTCCCGCCGATACTGCGAGGCGATCCCCATCACTTACGGCAAATTCTTATCAATCTGATCGGTAACGCAGTAAAGTTTACTGAGCAAGGAAGAATTGCTCTCAAAGTCCGGCCATGCCTCAGCAAGGAAGACTCAGTCGTACTACATTTTGCGATTGAAGATACCGGCATTGGTATTCATGAGTCAGTGCAGGATCAGATATTCGAGAGCTTTACGCAGGCCGACAGCGCCACCGCGAGAAAATATGGTGGAACCGGTCTGGGCACCACGATCTGTAAGCAACTGGTTGAGTTGATGGGTGGGCAGATCGGATTACGCAGTCGGCCTGGGGTCGGTAGTGAATTTTGGTTCGAGATCAGCTTTGGCAAAGTTTTGGACCTCGACGATACTTGCTTGCTGAGTCGGGAGCAAAGCATGATTATCGACCCCGATGGAGGCTGCTGGCGATTGGCCAAAGAATTGGCATTCTTGGGTAAGGTGCTGCCGTTGACAGTCCAAGATCTGAGTCAAGCCGAAGATATCGTTGCGCAGCGTCATCTGCAGGGGGCATCCCTATCGATGATCTACCTGCGCGTCACCATGGCCGGGCATACCAGCACTGAGGCGTTTCAGGAGTGGCTGGGTAGTGCTGCTCAACGCCTGATTCGGCTTGAGGCCGATAGGTCGATGATGATTGTGCTGGTACCTGCTGCAGATCTGCTGCTGGACGACATAAGTCGTATAGCCGGGCAGCTAGGATTTTTCTCAATACTGCCAGAGCCATTTAGCATCGATCACATCCGTCACTTGCTTCATGCTCAGTCGGCAGCACTGAGTACGGTATCGCGGTCGCGCCAACCAATGCCAGCATCCTCAGGTGAGATAACAACCGGTGATGCGCACTACGTGCAGGATGCGCCACACAGCAAACATCGAGATGGTCTATCGATCTTGATTGTCGAAGACAATCCAACTAATCGAAAGGTGCTTCAGAAAATACTAGAGCGTGCAGGTCACCAGTGCACACTTGCACAAGATGGCGAAGAGGGTATCGATATCATTACTACACAACAGTTTGATGCTATGGTCATTGATATGAACATGCCGAAAGTTTCTGGGCTTGATGTAGTACGTTTTTGCAGAATGATGAGCGGTACATTAGCCAGAACGCCCATCATCATTTTTTCAGCGAGCGTGACACAAGAAGCGCGCGATGAAAGCTTTGCAGCAGGTGCAGACGCCTATATTTCTAAGCCCATCGAAGTTTCACAATTTCTAAATACCCTCGACCGATTAGTTCAGACAAATCGTCCGGCGCTTGCTTCAAAGCAGAACGAGCAGGTTACAGGCGCGCATGCAGGCCAGGAAATCAATGCTTCCATTCTTGATACGGTCAAGCTGAATAATCTGGAGTCTATGAGCCAAGATCCCGCATTTGTAGATGAACTAATTACAGAATTTATTTGTGAGGGAAGGAGATTAATTGGTAACTTTGATCGAAGTCTAATCAGGTCAGACTATGCTCAAGTTTCTTCTACCATGCATGCGCTACGTGGTTCAGCCTTGAGTATTGGTGCCACTTCACTCAAGCAGCTATGTGCCCACATCGAAAAACTCTCAGATGACATGCTGCAGGAAAAGCAAGTCGAGATAAAAAATCAATTGACTGAGTGCTTTCAACAGCTTTGCCAAGCATTGGAGATTTATCAACGTAACCGGGACGGTCGCAGATTGTATGTAATTTGAACGAAAATAAATGAGATCAAGAGACAGGATGGATATCGATAACCTAAACGGAGATATTCGTTCATGAATAACTTATTGGCTGAAACAACGGCACGGCACCGGCATCAAATGGAGGTTCTGCCGCAGTTGCGAGCCATGCTCGACGGCACTTACTCAAAATCATCCTATGCCAAATTCCTAGCCCAACTCTATCCGATCGTATCTAATTTTTGCCCTCTGATGGCAGCAGCTGCAGGCCGCTGTGCAGATCGGCATAACAATCTTCGGCTGTATCTTTACGAGCATATCGAGCATGAGAAAGGCCATGAAACGATGGTCAAGAATGATCTCGAGCAACTCGGGTACAAGGATGGTGATTTGCCAATTATGAATCCTGGCCCAGCAGCACGAGTGATGCTTTCTTATAACTATCACGCAATCGATCGTGTTGATCCGCACTATGTCATCGGGATGATTTATGTGCTCGAGCTCATGTCTGCTGGCTATGCATCAAATGTTGCTCAGTCAATATCCAGGGCGATCGACTATCCAGTGGCAAGAGGTTTTAGCTTTCTTGATTCACATGGCACATTAGACGATGATCATCTTGTCGGTCTGATTGAATTAATTCAATCGCTTGAATCGCCAGAATTAGTTGAGAAAGTGGTCGATAGTGTCGATATGAATTTTTATTTATTACGGCAATTGATCAGCGATTTACCGGAGAATTGATGATGGCGTAGGATTTGAAATGGAGAGTCTTTAAATGAACAAGACTCTCCCGCTGTGTCAGGCGACAACTGGGTCAGCCGCCTCTATCGGATTTACCGGATTCGGGTACCGATAGCTCGAGTGTTGTGTGCTTTGGGCCTTGAGCAGGCGCCTCATCATTCTTAAGTCTATTTCCTGAATTTTCAGTGCTGCATCTACCCACATCACTGCGATATCGGTGAGTTCCTTGTGCGAGATCGGCCACACATGTCTGCGGCAATCATAGATTGACCGCATCCCATTGAGGTGATGATGATGCTTCCTGATCCATTGTTCAACGGTGCGCTTGCCCTCGCCAATGGGTGCGACAATATCGACGACACCCATGTCGGCTAATTGCTCTGCGGTATAGATGTTGCCACTGAGTAGAATTGCTTCTGTTTTTCGAGTACCAATGCGACGTGCCAAAAAGCTGTAGGCGCCCATTCCAGGGAAAAGATTAAACAAAATCTCGGGTAAGCCCAAGCGGGTGCCAGCCTCGGCAACGATGAGGTCACTGGCGAGCGCTAATTCAAATCCGCCGCCGAGTGCATCGCCTTGCACCAGTGATATCGTTACAGTGGATGCATCATGGCCAATGATGCGCGTATAAAGACTGTCAACACAGTACATCGCATAATTCAATAAGCCTTCACGATCTTTTTCCCGAATCAGATTTAGGAATAGCATCAGATCGCCGCCCAAGTTGAAAACACCGCTACGGTGCGAGGCTATGACTGAGTAATCGACTGGTACCCAAGTCTCACCGTCGATGATGTGACCCTGACCTGTTTGTAGTTCGTTGAAAATATAGTGCAACTCTTCGAGCATATTTTGATTGAAGCAAGGGATTCCAATTGGCTTCATGTACTTCCAGAGCGTGCGTAAGTTCGAGTCATAAACTTTGTCAACCTGCTGCATCATGCGTCGCGGCCAGGCCGGTTGTGGCGTTTCAGTGAGCCGATTTGTGTAGCTGGCTGTTTCAGTCGTCATCAACATTACCATCTCCTTGATTGTTAGGATTTCAAACGTCCCTGCTTGATTTTTCCTAGAACTTTGAGCGATGCTGTTTGGCTTTGCTCAAACTTTTCAAGCACGGAGTCAGTTTAGAAAGTTCGCGCGATGACTCAATAGGTGTTAAGGTTTTCGTAACGGCTCCTAATTATGCTTGCCTTAAATATCAATTACTTGCTCGTATCTGCATGAATCAGCGACCGGTGGCCGCACCTAAAGGGTGCCGAATAGTGCGGTCTGCTCGATCCAGACAATTGATGATGGATTTACCGGTTGGCGCCAGAGTGGCTCAGTTACAATCCCTTGCAGACTTGAGATGAGGTGGTGATGACTGATAAAAATTTATTCGACAAGGCGCTCGGTCAGTTGGTCGAGAATAATCGACAGTGGGCAGCGTCGATGATTGAGCAGGATCCCGATTTTTTCAGTAATCTGGTATCACAGCAGGCGCCGGAATATCTCTGGATCGGATGCTCGGACAGTCGTGTGCCCGCTAATTCCATTGTGGGTTTAGATCCGGGCGAGCTTTTCGTACACCGGAATGTAGCTAATGTAGTAGTTCACACTGACCTCAATAGTTTGTCGGTGCTGCAGTTCGCGATTGACCTGCTTGGGGTCAAGCATGTAATGGTGGTCGGTCATTACGGTTGCTCGGGCGTCCAATGCGCGATGGAGGGGAAGCGAGTCGGTCTTGCAGATAACTGGTTACGCCATGTGCAAGATGTGTTCCAAAAACACGAGCATTTGTTACCTGATTCGATGGATGACATAGCCAGACATAACCGGCTGTGCGAATTGAATGTGATTGAGCAGGTATTGAATGTCTGTCAGACCACCATCGTGCAAGATGCGTGGGAGCGAGGCCAGGACTTGACCATTCATGGTTGGGTTTACAGCTTGGATGATGGCTTGGTCAGAGATTTAGGTATGTCGGTTGGTGCTGCGCATGAACTAATGCCGCAGATGCGGGAATCGCTGGCACAGTATCAACGCTGATAAATATCAATGCTGAGAAATTTTGAGACTGATAGGCACCGAGGCTTATAGCCATCAATCCTCAAAAGTGGCGAGGCTGAGAAGCACAAACGCTCGGACCGTATTCACTATCAACCAGCTGCCTACGCATCAGAACGGCTGTCTATCGATCAGAAACTATGCTCGGCAGCCGGGAATGCGCGCTGCTTCACGGCGTCGACATAGGCGCGGATTGCGTCGATCACGCTGCCTTGTCCCTGCATGAAATCCCGCACAAATTTTGGTCGTCGACCTGGGAAGGCACCTAGCATGTCGTGCATCACTAGCACCTGACCCGAGCAGTCAACACCCGCGCCAATGCCGATGGTGGGTATCGCCAGTTTGGCGGTAACTTCTGCGGCTAAAGCTGCGGGAATCGCTTCGAGCACCAGCATCGCCGCGCCGGCTGCTTGTAGTGCCAGTGCGTCAGCGATCAGGCGTTGTGCCTCATCCTCTTTTCGAGCCTGAACTCGGAAGCCCCCAAGTTGATGTACCGATTGTGGTGTCAGCCCCAGGTGCGCGCATACTGGTATGCCGCGTGCGACCAGCATTTGTACCGTCGGCAGTAGCCAATCACCGCCCTCGAGTTTGACCATTTCAGCGCCCGCGCGCATCAGCACGGTCGCGTTATCCATGGCTTGCTGCGGTGTGTGATAACTGCCAAACGGCATATCCGCAATCAGGAGAGGGCGCTTGGCGCCACGCGCAACGCAATCGGTGTGGTACGCAATATGATCAAGGGTCACCGGCAGGGTAGTGGGATGTCCTTGTACCACCATACCCATTGAGTCACCGATCAGCAGCGCATCAACACCGCATTGATCCATCAGCGCGGAAAAACTCGCGTCATAGCAAGTGAGCATCGCAATTTTTTCGCCGCTGGCGCGCATTTTCTCAAGCGTCGTGAGTGTTACTTTTGACGGCGTTGTGCTGGATGACTCGGACATCATTATTCCCCGCGGTTGAAGAATTCGCGTTTCCCACGCATGCCTGCAATCCGTTCCAAGAGCAGGGCGAAGTCATCGGTACGCTCAATCGGATTGAGGTGCTCTGCATTGACCATCAGTAGCGGGGATGTATCGTAGTGATGAAAGAAGCGGCTGTAACTTTCGCACAAGCGCTGCAGATAAGATTCTGAGATGCCTGATTCCATCGGTATGCCCCGGCGCCGGATACGCTCCGCCAAGGTCGACGGCGCGGCTTGCAGATAAATCACTAAATCGGGACGTGGCGCTTGCTGTGTCAGATGATCAAACATCTGGCGGTAAAGGTTGAGCTCGTCATCGGCCAGCGTCAACGTCGCAAAAATAGGATCTTTCTCCAGCAAGAAATCGGAGACAACCGGTGCAGAAAACAGATCGGTTTGCGCAAGGTCACGCAATTGGTGCATACGCTGAAACAGAAAAAACATCTGTGTCGGCAGCGCGTAGCGTGTCGAGTCGCGATAGAAGCGCTCGAGGAAGGGGTTTTCTTGCGGCTGCTCCAAGAGTGGCTGTGCCCCCGTCTCTGCCGCAATACGGCGCGCCAGGCTGGTCTTGCCGACGCCGATGGGCCCCTCAACAACGATGTAGCGGTATTTTTCCAAGTTCATAGACGTTGATGATACGTCATGGTGTCTTAGCGATCAGAACCTAGTTTTTCAATCGCCTGATTCCCAACCAAGGCTAGCAGCGGCGCGATCTGCCCTAGGCCGGGAATTTCCAGATTCGGACTCAGTTCATGCAACGGCAGCAGAACAAAGGCCCGGTTTCCCATGCGCGGATGGGGGACCTCAAGTACCTCATCACGGATGGTGTCACTGCCGAATACCAGCAGATCCAAATCGAGGGTTCGGGGCGCATTACGAAAGGGTCTTTCGCGACCGAAACTGTGTTCGATGCGCTGCAATTCAGCCAGCAGCGTGTGCGCATCAAGCTGCGTCTCCAGATGCACGGCCGCGTTGACGAAGTCGTCACCTGTGGCATCAATCGGCGCGGTGCGATACAAAGAGGAGCAGGCGCTTAGCCTTGTTTGCGGTAGCTGAGCGAGTAAATCGATGGCGATGCGCACTGAGTGCGCTGCATCACCAAGATTGGCGCCGAGGCCGATGTAGGCGGATACGGTTCCCATCATTCAGTACTACCTTCAGTACCACCTGCAGCACTGCTCTCAGTAGCGCCATCTGCGCCGCTTTTGCCACGGCCTCGACCACTTCGGCGCCGGCGCCGCTTGGCAGCGGGTTTGTCGGTCTCGCCGGGTTTGCGTGTCAGCAGTGCCTCACGCTGCGGCCCATCGGCCGCCATGAAATCAGTCCACCACTCACCCAGTTCGGCTTCGATTTCGCCAGAGGCGCAGCGCAGCAGCAGAAAATCATAGCCAGCGCGCAACCTGGGGTGCTCGAGTAATTTGTACGGCGATTTACCAACCCGTCGCTCAAAGCGAGGTTGCATGGCCCAGATATCACGCATGTCAGTGGCGATGCGGCGTTGAATCGCCAGCTGTTCGGTTTGACCATCGAGTACATCATCGGCTGCCAAGTGCAGTGCTGGGATAGGCGCCTCGCCAGCCGCCTTGTACGCCTCCCACCGCTCCAGTACCTGATGCCAAAGCAGCGATGCGAACAGAAAGCCGGGCGATACAGTCTTGCCCTCGCGAACCCGCTGATCAGTGTTGTTGAGTGCAAGCGCCACGAAGCGCTCGCCCAATGGCTGCTCGAGTACGACATCGAGTAAAGGTAGCAAGCCGTGATGTAGTCCCTGTTTACGCAACTGCTGCAGACAGGCCATGGCATGCCCACTCATCAGCAGCTTGAGCATTTCGTCGAATACGCGCGCTGCGGGCACGTTATTGATCAGCGGCGCCATCACTTTGATCGGTGAACGTGTTGGCGGGGCAATCGAGAAGCCGAGTTTCGCCGCAAACCGCACGACGCGCAGCATACGCACCGGATCTTCACGATAGCGCGCTTCTGGCACCCCGATGATACGCAGCGTTTTGCTCCGAATATCTTTCATACCACCGTGATAATCGAGCACCTGCTCACGCGCAGGATCGTAGTACATGGCGTTCACGGTGAAATCACGGCGCTCGGCATCTTCATGCTGCTCACCAAAAGTGTTGTCACGTAGTACGCGACCATGCGCATCTTTGGGTGCTTCATCGGTTGATGCGCCGCGAAAGGTAGTCACTTCAATCAGATCTTGGCCAAACATCACATGCACAATCTGAAAGCGCCGACCAATGATGAAAGCGCGCCGGAATAGTCGCTTCACCTCTTCCGGTGTGGCATTGGTCGCTACGTCGAAATCTTTAGGCCGGTACCCGAGCAGTAGATCACGTACGGCGCCGCCAACAATGAAAGCTTTGAACCCCGCTTGTTGCAGGCTCTGCGTGACTCGAATCGCATTCTGTGACACATCCTCAAGCAAGATACCGTGCGCAGATTTTTCATAGATATCCGGCGCGACCGCATTGCCGGCAGCAGATCCGCTACCGAGAATTCGACGAATCAATTTTCTGATCATGCGTCGTTCACCGGGAAAAGTTGCAGCACGGGCCAGCCTTGGTTGTTCGCATGACTTGCCAATGCAGCATTCGGATTAGTGGCTACCGGATGGGTGACCACCGACA
>JAIXQV010000026.1 GCA_027485535.1 Oxalobacteraceae bacterium
AGGGGTGGTATTCCAGCGCAAGAAAGAATGGGAGGAAGAAACGGGTGAGGCAGGTCAAGGCGGCGATCAGGCACGCCAGGCCGGGAGCAGCGCCAGACAGAAACCCGACCAGCCATCCGAAATGGAAAGCCGTATCTCGAATACGATGCGGCAAAACACAGATCGGCTATCAAAAGAGCTTGCCGGCGATACCGCGCTGGAATCACTTGAGAAAAACGCGTGTACAAAATCCCTTGCTGGAAGCGACGTCTCAAAAGCTGAAGGCAAATCGGACATACGCACGGTGCGCGATGCTGATGCCGACATCAGTTCGAACAAAGCCTTAGGCAAAAATGGTGGGCCGGCAGATCAACGTGCAGTACGCGATACCGACGCTGACATCAATTCGAAAAAATCCTCAGATAAAAAGGATGGAGCAGCAGACAAACGGGCGCTGCGTGATGCAGAAGCTGATAACAGTTCGAATAAAGCCAACGGTAAAAGTGGTGGTCCAGCAGACCAACGTGCAGTACGCGACGCCGATGCCGATAACAGTTCGAATAAAGCCAAAGGTAAAAGCGATGGTCCGGCAGACCAACGCACAGCACGCGATGCCGATGTCGAAAACGGTTCGGGTAAAGCAAAAGGTAAAAGCGATGGTCCGGTAGACCAACGCGCCGCACGCGATGCCGATGCCGATAACGGTTCGAATAAAACCAAAGGTAAGGGCGATGGTCCGGCAGACCAACGCGCAGCACGCGATGCGGATGCCGATAGCGGTTCGGACAAAGCCAAAGGTAAGAGCGATGGTCCGGCAGACCAACGCGCAGTACGCGATGCGGATGCCGATAGCGGTTCGGATACAGCCAGAGGTAAGAGCGATGGTCCTGCAGACCCGCGCGCGCTTCGTGATAAGGAAGGCGCTACTCGTGCCGCCACGGCAGTTGCGGGTGCTGACGGTCCAGGCGAGATTCGCGCTCTCAAAGATACGTCGGGTGGTACGGGTGGTTCGTTCCCACCGGGTATCTCTGCGGGCTTGGGCCAGCGTCTTCGCGATGCAAAAAAACCTGCTGAACGGCGTGAACTCACGGACGCGGATGGTGTGCCTGCAAACCGACGGTTGTCGGATGCCCGGCACGCTTTCGACCCGATAGCCAATGAATCAAGCGACGGTCCGATTCAGATTGGCGCTATTGATCAACGGATGGAAGCAACGCGCGATCGAACCTTCAAGATTTTTGGCTATGTCGAGGCGATACGGTCTTCAAAATCAATCACATCCGCCAGTAGATTGCCGTTGCTACCCCTACTGCCATTTACGCATAAGCCAGTACCAGCACTTATCGTCGGTAATACTGCGACACTAGCGGCACCCAATGTTTGGGATGACGGCAGTCGCACACTCTTGGCATCAGACCAAGGAGGACCCATCATGAGCGAAAGCCAAGGCAAGGCACCCGCGAGTAGCGAGGAAGCAAGCCTGAATAAGAAGTTGCGATATTCAAGTGCGGTGCTTCTTCCTGCGCTCTTTCTCACCTATGGCATCACGATGGTGGGTGAGTCGGTCACCCAGCACGGTTTCGTTGTAAATGAAAACATTGCAACTGATGCGCGTATCGTGCATCAGATGGCGAGTGTGCAGCAGACGGTTTATCGTATCGCACCGGAGTCAGTTATTTTGACGGTCGATAAGCTACAGCAAGGCGTCGTTCAGGCGGTTGGTGCAGTTGGGTCTGCGGGCACGATGGCTGTAGCGTCAACAGGCGCTCCTGCGACTGGATCGACACCGGGTGGCGACGACAAAGAACTGTCAGATCGCGCCAAGGCCGATAACTTTCTTGAACAACGTAAGCAAGAATTGATGGCGGTCGCGCAAAGCCACCAGGGGGCGAGCGCCGTCGCTGCCGAGCGTCAGCAGTGGTTCATCTATGCGAAATCAATTGTATTACTTGGTCTTGGGATGGCATTTTGGGGTGTACTGTTCCGATCAATGCGAATGCTCCATGTGTCAACTGCCATCGGCGTTTTAAGCCTGCTGCTGACTGCCAATGGGTATTGGTTGTTTGTGCAGTTGTGATGTTAATTCGAGAGCAACCTGATTCATCAGATTCATATATTAGAAAACAGTCGACCATCGCAGCATGATCTCGCCAGTATTGCGCAAGCCATTTTCTATCCGCACATCTTTGGCGTAACGCAGCTGGATCTGACTTTTATCTGAGCTGAAAACGAGAGCGCCCAGCGCTAAACGGGTATTGTCAGGTGCGCCGGTCAATGCAATACCATTTCGCTGTGTCGCTCCGCCGCGATTAAGCTGAGCGGTACCATACCAATGGATAGACTGAGTGGCTTTATAGCGCAGGGTTCCACTCATCGCATACGCCGTATCTTGGCTAAGGCGGCTATTGCCCAAGTATTCTTTGTTATCACCAAAAAATGCGACCTCCGGTACAAGATCGAGTACCCAGCTTGAACCCAGTGCTTGCATCCACCCCAGAGAGAGCACGGTCTTCATTCGGTTTTCACCGATGTTGATGGCTCGCGTGGGCGTATAGGCGCCGGTAGGGAGCGACAGGATCATTGTCGCCATCACATATTCACGGTTGACGTGATCACTGTGAAACCAGAATGCGGTACCCAAGCGAAGATCACCAAGGCCCGATGCACTACCGCCTAGCATGGGTGCCGATGCTGCGGTGGCTGTCGTTTCGCTAGCGGTGAGCAGGATTAATGGCGCGATGGTGTATTTGCCTTCCTCGCCTATCGAGAAATGCCTGTTTGCACGAAGCAGGGTCAGGTTGGCTGAGCCTTCAACGCTGGGTGTTTGAATGCCGTTTTTCCAGCGTCCGTCGTAGGATTGTTGGGCGGCATATACGGTGACATTGGTCGTTCCGTTTGGCAGAGAAATGAAGTCCGTGGGTTGCTGGTCATTTTGCGCGGCGAGCGCCGGTGCAGCGGCGGTGACGAGCAGTAATGCGCTCAAATGGCGATGAGTACGTGTTGGCATGGTGTTGACTCTCCGCTGATGAGTGACGCTAAGTGTTGCTTTTAATGCAAATAAATCGGCAATGAAATCATGGGGACCATTCTTGCATATCTTTTAATTTTGCGTACGGGAAACAGATTTTTCTGAATAAAATTGCCATCTAAATAATATTATGAAGATTTGAACTGGTATCTGCGGGCCGCAATGGCTTGCCAACGGATCGATTAAAACGATATTGGGCTTGCGAGCGTGCCAATCTCACCGAGTTTCGGGGTGCAGTTGCCCCGAAGTCGCTTTACGCCCGCCATATCGCAGGTTTTGATGCAGTGTCGAGATCTCGACGCTTTAATTGGCATATAAATTGCTCGCTTTTCTCGCATTCGGAATCGATCCGAGGCCATTCAGGAGAGGAGCTGCCTTATGTACGATCAAGCAAGAATGATTATTGAAACTACTGCCAAAGCCATGGCTGCCGCTGCTGCCCCGGTATCTAACCAAGGTCGTGGTGCGACGGACAACGTCCAGTCCATCTGGCGCCGTCACGGCTGGATACCCCCCACCGAACAAGGTAAAGATTTTCGCGCCACGCTGCGCAACACGTCTGACCGAGTAGCAGTGTACTGATTGTCTCCTCCCTGTTCTTCGGAAACGGAGATTCGGGTTTTGCCCGCGCTATGCGCGGGCAATTTTTTTCCGGTTGAGTGATGGGTCTGCCAGAAGACAGCCGCGGCAGAGGATAAATCAATAGAACTTCGCGTTTCAGGTAGTTACTGACGGCAGATTCCCGGCCACTGCAACATTCGCTGGCCATTTCATTTCTGCTCGCCACCAACCTGAAAGTTCGCAACATGAATCCATCAGTTTCTACTCAACGTCAGTCTCGTCAAGCACCGGTGAATTTGCCTTCACCACCAAGCACGGGTGCAGCTTTTAATCCGTCTCACGTGTCCTCGCAGCCTAGTCTTCAACCGTTCACGTTAGCGGAGATGCCCGAAGACCTTCTATTCCAGCTGTTTCAGTGGGTTATGCGGAAAGATGAGTCGGGATCGAGTGTGCGTGCCTTTGGATGTGTCTCAAGCGGGATTCATCAGAAACTACATCGTTATCTCGGCACGGAATCACACAAAGAACTCATGTCAGATCTCATTCGTCAGCGGGGTGCGACGTTTGCAAATGCGCTCCTTGATTCTAGCCGTCAAATACGTTCTTTATTCGGCGGGATTTGCTCGGATACGTTGGTTGATTTAATTTCAATGATCAATAGCTACAATTTTTATGTTGGCGGGAGGGCGCCTAAAACCCATCTTGAATTTGCTCTTGGAGGGTTGACTCTGAACGATAAATACACAAAGGAATTTATCAGTTCATTTAAAAATTATAAGAACCCGATTTTGGGACTCATGGTATCAGATGCCGATGATTTGGAAGTGGCCTACAAGATAGAAAAGGCTTTAGCTAAGCATGTAGGAATAATTGTATGCATAGGAACAAATATGATCGAAAACGACGCCGATACTTTAGCAAGGTTCGTTTCGTCCGCGCGCGCAAACGATCGTATGCTCGGCTTTGATATGCATACCGACTTCGAAAAAAACGATAGGATCAACGATACGATTCTAGGCGCTATGTGCGGCCATGGGTTCGTTCCCACTGGAACATTTCGCGTCCGCAACCTTATTGCAGCGCTAAATAATTTAACTGATCATTGCCAGAACTTTCGTCATGTGCAGCGATTGATTATCGATTGGCGATATGTAGACCCAACCGGTGATGAGATGGCTGCCTTGTCTGATCAATCTGGTCGCTA
Organism: Oxalobacteraceae bacterium; assembly: GCA_027485535.1. GTDB lineage: Bacteria > Pseudomonadota > Gammaproteobacteria > Burkholderiales > Burkholderiaceae_D > Pernthalerella. Next base: position 4,773 of record JAIXQV010000026.1, read on the forward strand.
CATTCTGGACAGCTTCATCGATGCGCTAGCGTCCCGAAGAGAGACTAAAAAATCAGAGTTCTCCGTCATCGTACTTCATGACGAGGACGTAATATTCAGGGAGTTTTTTTCTCCCTATATGAATGACGCTAAGCTAAATAAGGGGGTTTCCCTTTGCTTTACTGATCAATTTGAGGATTATGAGGAATTCAAAAAAACAGTGAGGCCTTTAGTCGGCAAAGGACCCAGAGACCCTTGGATACCGAAATCAAATTCATCTAAAGTTGATCCCGTACACGCTGCAGCAGCGACTAACACCTCTAAAATACCTACCGATGCTGTTGAGAAAGCGAATTATTTAACAGACAGC
>JAIXQV010000095.1 GCA_027485535.1 Oxalobacteraceae bacterium
AAACGTCAGATAGTGTCGGATTGCCATAAATGAAATCGGCGGCCAGCCAGCGGCTGCCGCCGAATTGTTAACTTGTTGGATTATAAAGGGTTTTATTCGCGAAAGGCAGTCGTCGCCAGAGCGAATCAGCGATATCCCGGTTGCTGTTGCGACTCATGACGCAGTTGCAGATACAAGGCATGGCGCACTTGCTCGATCTCGCCGCGCGCCACCGCCTCGGTGATGGCGCAGCCTGGCTCGGCCGCGTGATGGCAGTTGGTGAAGCGGCATTGGCCAAGGTGGGGCGAAAACTCCCGAAACGCGCGCTCCAGCATGCCCTCGGTCAGGTGATGCAGACCAAATTCCTGAAAGCCCGGCGAGTCAATCACCGAGCTGTCGTCATCGATGCTGTACAGCCGCGTGAAAGTCGTCGTGTGCTTACCCGTATCAAGCCGCTGTGAGATTTCGCGTACCGCGATTTCCGCTTCAGGCACCAACAATCGCACTAGCGACGACTTGCCCATACCCGACTGGCCGATCAGGATCGTTGACTGATTTTTAAGCAAGGGTTGCAAGATCGACAGGGTGTGTGCCGGATCGGTCACTGCGCTCATTTCATGTACCTGATAGCCGAGCTTGGCGTAGTTGGCCAGCCGCGCGCGGGCGGCGTCCAGCGGTGCGCTAATGTCGATTTTGTTGAGCAGCAGATGCGCTGAGATACCCGCTGATTCCGCAGCGATCAAGGCACGTGACACCAGATCGTCCGAAAAACTCGGCTCGGTGGCGACCACGATCATTAGCTGCGTCAGATTCGCCGCGAGTAGTTTTGAGCGGTACTGGTCAGAACGATAAAGAAACGTACTACGGGGAAGGATTTCTTCGATGACGCCTTGATCGGCGGAGGTCGGCATAAAGCTGACTCGATCACCGGTGGCGACATCACGTTTTTTTCCGCGCGTGACACACAGCCATTTTTGTCCCTCGGACTGCGCCAGATAGTGACGGCCATGTGCCGCAACAATCAGGCCCAGCTGTGCTGTCATGTGCGTTGCGATAGGATTTGATCGATCTTGGCCGCGCAGATGAAATCATTGTGCGACAAGCCGCCGCTACCTTGATTTACCGAGTGCGTGCTGTAACGAACAGTGCAGCGGTTATAGCCAACCACCATCTCGGGGTGATGATCTTCGCGATGCGCGATATCAGCCACGGCATTCACAAACGCCATGGTCTGGTGATAATCATCGAATCGGAATTGGCGCTGTAGCTGGCCGTCGACACAGGCCCAGCCATTCAGGATCGCCAGCGCATCCTTGAGCTGTTGCTCGGTTGCGGCATCGGTCAGGTGCCGACAGGAAGCAGCGAGCAACTCGTCTCGGGTCATCGTAATCAAGCCGACAGCAGTCGCTGCACCCGTACGCTAGCGGGTGGGTGCGAATCATAAAATGCCGAGTGCAGCGGATCCGGGGTGAGTGTCGACGCATTGTCTTCGTACAGCTTCACCAAGGCCGAGATCAGATCGCCCGAATTACTGTGTTTTGCGGCGAAGGCATCTGCCTCGAACTCATTCTTGCGCGAGGTAATCGACATTAGCGGCGAAAACAGGAAGGTAAAGCTCGGCAGAGCCAGCATGAACAGAATCAACGCCATAGCGTCATTACTACCATTCATCAGGGGCGTGACACCTAAGCCGGTGTAAAACCATACTTGGCCTTTGAGCCAACCGAGCAGGGCAAGAACACCAAGCGACAGCGCGAACATCATCAGCAAACGTTGGACGACATGGTTTAGTTTGAAGTGGCCTAGCTCATGCGCCAGCACCGCTTCGATCTCGTTCGGTGCCAAACGTGACAACAAGGTATCGAAAAACACAATCCGCTTGGCAGCACCAAAGCCCGAGAAGTAGGCATTGCCGTGCGCGCTACGGCGTGAGCCATCCATCACGAACAAACCCTTGCTGGCAAAGCCAACGCGCTGCATCAGGCCCTCGATACGAGAACGCAGACTTTCATCTTCTAGCGGTGTGAACTTATTGAAGAGCGGTGCGATCAGGCTTTGGTAAAACGCGATCATGAAGAGCTGGAACCCGCACCACAGCAGCCAAGCGTACAGCCACCAGAGCTCACCGGATTTTTCCATCAGCGTCAGCGTGACCCACAGCAGCGGCAAACCAATCGCGGCACCGACTAAGCTATGCTTGATCAGATCAGAAAAAAACAAGCCCGGCGTCATTTTGTTGAAACCGAAGCGCTCTTCCAGCGTGAACTGCTTGTAGTAATCGATCGGCAAATCGATCAAGCTGGAGATGATGCTCACCGCAGCAACCAAGGCCAGTTGGTAAGCAATGCCAACACCGAAAGCGGGCGTCAGCAGCTCGGACAACCATTGCAGTCCACCGAGCAGCGTGAACCCGATCAAAACTACAGCGTTCACGACCAGTAGCGTAATTTTCAGCTTGGTCTTGGCGATAGTGTAGTCAGCCGCCTTCTGGTGCGCGGCCAGCGGAATTTTGGCTGCAAACTGCTCGGGCACGGCGTCGCGGTGCCGCTGAATATGTTGAATATGACGCGAGGCCAGCCATAATTTAGTGCCGAGCGTCGCAATCAAAAAAGCGGCGAACAAAAGGGAAAAGCTGTAAGGATCCATCGGTGCCGTATGCGAGAATGAGAAGGTAGCGGGCGCCGAGTGTGGCGCAACGCCTTAACCACTTGGATTATGTCACAAGCAAACGAAGCGCATCAGCCGGCCCCGAGCGGCCCCAACGAGTTCAATTTGGTCTGGATTGATATGGAAATGACCGGTCTCGACCCCGATCGCGACAGGGTCATTGAACTGGCCGCCATCGTCACCGACCCCAACCTGAATGTGCTGGCCGAAGGGCCGGTGTTCGTGATTCACCAGCCCGACGAAGTGCTCGACGCCATGGACGCCTGGAACAAGGGCACCCATGGCCGCTCCGGGCTGATTGAGCGGGTCAAGGCATCCACCGTCACCGAGGCGCAAGCGGCCGATGAGATGGTCGCATTTCTGAAGCAATATGTACCGGCGGGGAAGTCGCCGATGTGCGGAAACTCGATTTGTCAGGACCGACGTTTCATGGCGCGCCACATGGCCACGCTCGAGACATTTTTCCATTATCGGAATGTTGATGTCTCGACCTTGAAAGAGTTGTGCCGTCGCTGGCGACCAGAGCTGATCGCTGGGTTCAAGAAGCACCAGCTACATACCGCATTGGCGGATATCCGCGAATCAGTCGAAGAGCTACGCTATTACCGTCAGCATTTTATTAATGCATAAGCCGTTCACTACAGCGGCTTTAACCAAAAGCGCTGAATCTGCGGTACCGATGCCTCTACCTCGATGGCCAGCTTGTGGCACTTGACGGGGTCGTCGACCAAGACCAACTGCGTGTCATCAATTTCTTCTGCGCCCAGTAGATCAATGGCGCGCAGGAGTATCGCCTGCGATGATGCACGTAAGGGCTGCCATGCGGCTTCGTTCAGACTGATCGCCTCCAGAAAGCCCCAGCACCACGCCTCGGCATCGAGCAATTCTTTGCCTTTGAATTTGTGTACCGAAAATAGCGGCTCGAAGTCTTTCGGCGCGACTTCAAAAGTCACGCGGATTTCTTCCAGCGCGCGTGACAGCAACTCATGAACACGCGCGGACTGCTGTGCATCGCGGAACTTCGGTGCATCTTGCGGCGTCGGACCCCAGATGCGCGGCAGCCACTGTGCTGGCGCAATATCGACTGGACCGATAGCGATTGCGGTCAGGTAACCGTTCAGCGCGTCCATGGCCATGGTCTCATCGCCACAGTGCGAAGACATCAGGAAACGGTCGAGCTCGTCAAATTCTTGATCGGTGAGTAGCGGTTGGTCGGACATGATGACCTAGGTGATGAGTAAGCGCGCAGTGTAACAAGACTACAATGCAGTGATGAACAATTCATCATCAGATACTTTCCATGCACTATCGCCAGATGCGGTGCTTGATGCACTGGATTCCATCGGCTTACATGGTGATGGCCGCTTGCTAGCACTCAACAGCTACGAGAACCGGGTCTATCAAGTCGGCATTGAAGATGCGCCACCCGTGGTGGTGAAGTTTTATCGCCCGTCGCGCTGGCATGATGCGCAGATTCACGAAGAGCATGAATTCGTCCACGCGCTGCATGCGCAAGAAATTCCCGTGGTGCCGCCCTTATCGATAGCGGGTGCAACACTGCACCGACACCAAGACCACCGCTTCGCCGTGTTTGCCCGGCAGGGCGGCAGGGCGCCCGAGTTGGATCAACCGGGCGTTCTCGAGTGGATCGGCCGCTTTCTGGGGCGCATACATGCCGTCGGCGCCAGCCAGCCTTTTGCCGAGCGTCCCGCGCTTGATCCGCAAACATTCGGTGAGCAGCCAAGGAATTGGCTATTGCAGAGCGGTTTGATTCCCAACGAGCTACACGAAAGTTGGTCTGTGATTAGCCGACAGGCGCTCGACGGTGTGCAGCGTTGTTATCAGCGTGCCGGGGATATTCGCCAGTTACGGCTGCACGGGGATTGTCACATCGGTAATGTGCTCTGGACGGATGCAGGCCCGCACTTTGTTGATTTTGATGACAGTCGCACCGGTCCGGCGCTGCAGGATTTATGGATGTTGCTGTCGGGTGAGCGTGCCGACATGGTTCGTCAGCTGACTGATCTTCTTAGCGGCTACGAAGACTTTTGCGAATTCGATCAGCGCGAGTTGTATCTGCTCGAGGCCTTACGAACGCTGCGCTTGTTGCACTACAGTGCCTGGATCGGCATGCGGTGGGATGATCCGGCTTTCCCTGTCGCTTTCCCCTGGTTTGGGACAGTACGCTATTGGCAGGATCGCATTCTCGAGCTGCGCGAGCAAGTCGCGTTGATGGACGAGGAATCGCTCTGGCCAATTTGACTGAGGTCAATTTTTTTACGAGCAAGTTGGTTACAGTCGGGTTCATCACCATCACCGCCGAAGGGTATCAATATGTTCAAAAAAATCTTGGTAGCGACTGATGGATCAGCCTTGTCGGACAAAGCGGTACAAGCCGCGATGACATTCGCTGAAGGGCAGGGCGCGACGGTTGTTGGCTTATCCGTGGCTGAGATTTACCCTTTCATGCTGATGCCTGAAGCGGGTGCGATGGTTGATCTGTCGACGTATGAAGAGCTGCAAGACAAGTCGGCGCAGCAGGCGATTGAGCGCTTGAAGGCAATGGCGGCAACGGCGAAGGTGAATTGCGAGACCCTATCAACTCGCGGTATCCATCCGTATGAGGAAATCATTAATACCGCGTGCGATAAAGGCTGTGACCTGATCTGGATGGGCTCACACGGGCGCAAGGGTCTCGATCGCTTACTACTCGGCAGCCAGGCGCAGCGTGTGCTCTCGCATTCCACGCTGCCGGTGATGGTGTATCGCTAAAAATCTGCTGCGTGATCCGATTTTGTGGCGTGTCAGTGCGCCATCAGCACCGGCACTGTCATCGAATGCAACAAGGTGCGGGTGACGCCGCCCAACACTAGCTCCCGAAATCGCGTGTGTCCATAGCCGCCCATCACAATCAGATCAGCCGCTAAGTCGGCAGCAATCGATAGCAGTGCCTCACCACGGTCGCCCTTAATCTGGCGCTCGACAACATTGACCTTGATCTGATGCCGCGCGAGGAAAAGTGCAAGGTCAGCGCCGGCTTCTTCACCGTGAACGTCATCTTTTTTATCGGCATGCTGCATGATTACAACATCGACCGTATCTGCACGTAACAGCGATGGCAAGGCCAGCGTAACCGACCGACTTGCAGCAAGGCTGCCATCCCAAGCGACCATTACCCGTCGTAGTGGATAAGCAGGCTGCCCGCTATGCGGCACGATCAACACAGGCCGTCCACTACCCAGCACCACTAGCTCCGGCAAGTTCGACATCACCCCGGGGATGGTTGCGGCAGTATCGAATTGCCCCATTACCGTGAGATCTGCATAGCGCGAATGCAATACCATGCCGCCGGCGGCGTCATCATCGACCAGCCGCGACTCCACAGAATCAACGCCCACCGATGCCACCACTTGCTCGAAGTGTTTCAGCACGTCGCGCGCATGCTGACGCAAATGATCACGATGATGTGCAAACACCGGGTCCGTCAAATCAAACTCGGCACGACTGAACACATGACGCGATATGCCGGTCATTGCAGCACCGATCAGATGAGCACCAAAGCCCTGCGAAATCTGCGCTGCCAGTTGTACGCGTACATCGCAGCGTGGCGACTGATCGAGGTGAACCAGTACGGTCTTGTAATCCATGGAATTCCCTTTCATTGGTCAGTGCAGTGGACAGTGAACTAGCCTGTCTGACAATTTTTTAGATAAACCGTGCGCGCTACTGGGCAAGATGGAACAACAGATAAACCGATTTCATCGCCTTTAGCAATCAACTCGGTCGCGCGCTTCCGGATGGTTTTGACTTAGGTCAAGGTAATGGCGAGGGCGGATTCATACACTGCAAGCGCCTAGCAGACGCACGCCTGCGCTGACGGCGAGCAGCGAGTTTTGTGAGCATGCCCACTATCCCCTTTCATTCGGTGCAGCAGGTTGAGCAGTTGCATTTCGGTGGCGGTACACTCATCTATCTGTCAGACGAACAGATGGGCAAGCTGATGCAGCATCCTCCCTTAAGCTATTCACGCACGGTATAGGTGTGACCTTACTCTCGCTACTGCCAATCTTCCTGATAGGTCTTCTCGGCGGCGTTCATTGTGTTGGTATGTGCGGCGGCATTGTGGGTGCATTCGCAGTTGCTGCGCCACGCCGTTCTATCCCGATACAGCCTGATGGTGTACCTAACCACGCATCGACCATCGTCGACAC
>JAIXQV010000284.1 GCA_027485535.1 Oxalobacteraceae bacterium
CAGCGCTGCTGGGCCGTATGCCTTCCGCGGTGGGTTATCAGCCTACACTCGCAGAAGAAATGGGTAAATTGCAGGAGCGCATCACGTCGACCAAAGTCGGCTCGATTACCTCGATCCAGGCGGTGTACGTGCCAGCGGATGACTTGACTGACCCGTCGCCAGCAACCACCTTTGCTCACCTTGACTCCACCGTGGTGCTGTCGCGTGATATCGCGGCCCTGGGTATCTACCCTGCGGTTGACCCGTTGGATTCGACCTCTCGTCAGCTGGATCCGAACGTCGTTGGTCCGGATCACTACGACACTGCACGTGCAGTACAGGGCACGCTGCAGCGCTATAAAGAATTGCGCGACATCATCGCGATTCTTGGTATGGACGAACTCGCACCGGAAGACAAATTGGTAGTGGCGCGTGCGCGTAAGATGCAGCGTTTCTTGTCGCAGCCTTTCCATGTCGCCGAGGTATTTACTGGCGCGCCGGGCAAGTATGTGCCATTGAAAGAAACCATCAAGGGCTTCAAAATGATTGCGTCTGGCGAGCTGGATCATTTGCCTGAGCAAGCGTTCTATATGGTGGGCACGATCGACGAGGCCATCGATAAAGCCAGCAAGATGCAGTAATGCCGATTCCCCGCCACGGCGTGGCGGGGTCGCAGTACAGAACGGCAACCAGCACCGAACCCTGATAAAGACTTTCCATGGCAAACACCATCCACGTTGACGTCGTCTCCGCAGAAGAGCAGATTTATTCCGGCCCCGCGGAATTTGTCGCACTGCCCGGCGAGGCTGGACAACTCGGCATTTATCCGAGACACACGCCGCTGATTACTCGCATCAAGCCGGGTGCTGTGCGTATTCGTGTGCCTGGGCAGGAAGAAGAAGAGTTTGTATTTGTTGCGGGCGGGGTGCTGGAAGTGCAGCCGAATGCCGTGACCGTATTGGCGGACACCGCGATACGCGGCAAAGATCTGGATGAAGCCAAAGCCAATGAAGTGAAAAAAATGGCGGAAGAGGCGCTGACCAACCAAAAATCGGACGTCGACTACGCGGTCGCACAAGCAGAACTAGCGATTGCAGTGGCGCAGCTTGCCGCCATCCATCGCCTGCGCGAAAAGCGCGGTCATTGATCTGATCGGCACAACGCGCACCGCTGGCCACTTGATCAGCTAGTCGTTGAAGAAGGCAGCCTAGGCTGCCTTTTTTAATGCTGGTCCGCCCACTGCGCCGAGCGCGCAATCGCACGCTGCCAAACATCGAGTCGCGCATGACGCTCGGCCGGTGACATTTTTGGCTCGAAGCGATGCTCCTCCTTCCATTGTGCCGCGATCTCCTCTTGAGACGCCCAATAGCCCACACCAAGTCCGGCGAGATAGCCGGCACCGAGTGCCGTAGTTTCAGTGACTTCCGGCCTCACGACCGGAACACCCAAGATATCGGCCTGAAACTGCATCAGCAGATTGTTGCGTGAGGCGCCGCCATCAACACGAAGCTCCCGCAAAGGTGTTGCCGAATCTTTTTGCATTGCCGTCAGCACATCTGCGGTCTGAAAGGCGATGCCTTCTAGCGCGGCACGCGCAATATGGCCTGCCTGAGTGCCGCGGGTAATACCCAACATGGTGCCGCGCGCATAGGCATCCCAGTGCGGTGCGCCGAGTCCGGAAAATGCAGGGACGAACGTCACCCCGTCGCTATCAGGCACCGACGCCGCCAATGCTTCCACATCGTCCGAACTCTTGACGATCTTCAGGCCGTCACGCAACCACTGTACTGTGGCGCCACCCATGAACACCCCACCTTCAAACATGTAGTCTGTGCGATGCGATGTTTCGTGGCCGGTGGTCCAGCCCACGGTTGTCAGCAGTTGGTTGTGTGATTCCATGGCGGTCCCGGTGTTCATCAAGATAAAACAACCGGTGCCATACGTGCTCTTCACCATGCCGGGCTGGTAGCAGGCTTGACCGTAGGTGGCCGCTTGCTGATCGCCAGCGATACCAGCAATCGGAATTTCTGCGCCGAAGATTGCGGCCTTGGTATGGGCGGCTACACCGCTGCTGGGTACGACCGCCGGAAGTACGGCGCGGGGTATACGCAGCAGGGAGAGAATTTCATCATCCCAGTCCAAGGTATGAATATTAAACAGCATGGTGCGCGAGGCGTTGCTGGTGTCGGTAATGTGAGCGCCCGACAATTTGAAGATCAGCCAGGCGTCGACTGTGCCAAATGCCAATTCGCCGCGCTCCGCACGCGCACGCGCGCCGGGCACATGATCGAGCAGCCAGCGCAACTTGGTGCCGGAGAAATAGCCATCGATCACCAAGCCAGTTTTGCTACGAAACAGCTCGCTCTTCCCTTCTGCGCGCAGAGAGTCACAGAAGGAAGCGGTCCGCCGATCCTGCCACACGATGGCATTTGCAACGGGCTCGCCGGTCGCGCGATCCCACAGCACGGTGGTTTCCCGCTGGTTGGTAATGCCGATCGCTGCGATATTGGCGGCGCTGAGAGCGTGTTCGCGCAATACTTGCTGCGTCACCTCAAGCTGTGACTGCCAGATTTCATTGGCATCGTGCTCCACCCACCCAGGGTTGGGAAAAATCTGCTGGAACTCTTTTTGTGCGATGCCGTGAATGCGGCCGGCCCGATTAAACAAAATGGCGCGCGAACTTGTCGTGCCCTGATCAATCGCCAGGATGAATGAATCTGCCATGTCTCCCTCCGTAGTTTTCATCAGCCGCCGAGTACACTGTGGCAGCGGCTGATGGAAACCGCTCTGGAAAAAAATGCGCGGACCAGCCGCGCATCTAAAAAATTAAGCCAACCAACACGCCGAGCAATACCAGTATAGTTTTGCTCGGCGTTTCGCGTCGATTACTTCACGCGACCTTCTTTCCATGCTTGCAGCAGCTTCTCGTAAGCGATGGTCTCGCCTTTTGGCTTCTCGTTGGCGAGCTTCTTCCAAGGGGCGTTCTTGTCAGACAGCCACTTGTTAGGATCACTCTTCTCGTTCAGCTTTGGCGGGCAGTTCTTCATGCCAGCGCGCTGCAGACGGCCCAGCACGTTGTCCATTTCATCGGCCAGGTTGTCCATCGCTGCTTGTGGTGTCTTTTCACCAGTCACAGCAGTTGCAACGTTCTTCCACCAGAGCTGAGCCAGCTTAGGATAGTCAGGCACGTTGGTACCGGTTGGTGTCCAAGCCACGCGCGCAGGGCTGCGGTAGAACTCGATCAGGCCGCCGTACTTGCTGGCGTTCTTGGTGAAGTACTCATGACGGATGTCCGAGTCACGCACGAAAGTCAGACCAGTAATCGACTTCTTCAGCGAGGTGGTTTTCGCATTAATGAACTGTGCATACAACCATGCCGCTGCCTTGCGCTCATCGGGTGTCGACTTCATGAAGGTCCATGAGCCTACGTCCTGATAGCCATTCTGCATGCCGTCTTTCCAGTACGGGCCATGCGGGCCTGGGGCCATACGCCATTTCGGTGAGCCATCGGCGTTGTTAACAGCCGGTGCTTTGCTCATCGACGCAGTAAACGCGGTGTACCAGAAGATCTGCTGAGCGATCTGGCCTTGGCCAGGTACCGGACCAGCTTCCGAGAAGGTCATACCCATCGCTTCTTTCGGCGAGTACAGCTTCATCCAGTCGATGTACTTGGTGAGCGCGTAAACGGCGGCAGGCGAGTTGGTCGCGCCACCACGAGCGACCGATGCGCCCACTGGTGTGCACTTGTCGTCAGCAACACGAATGCCCCACTCATCGATCGGCATACCGTTCGGAATACCTTTGTCAGCGGTGCCTGCCATCGACAACCAAGCATCGGTGAAGCGCCAGCCTAGCGATGGATCTTTCTTGCCGTAATCCATGTGTCCGTAGATCGGCTTGCCATCGATCGTCTTCACGTCATTGGTGAAGAAGCTGGCGATATCTTCATACGCAGACCAGTTCTGCGGTACGCCCAAATCGTAGCCATACTTGGCTTTGAATTTGTCTTGCAGGTCCTTGCGTGCGAACAAGTCAGCACGGAACCAGTACAGGTTGGCGAATTGTTGGTCAGGCAGCTGATAAAGCTTCTTGTCCGGACCGGTCACGAAGCTGATACCGATGAAATCTTTCAGATCGAGATTCGGGTTGGTGAACTCTTTACCCGCACCCGCCATGAAGTCGGACAGTGGCTCCACAGCGCCGTAGCGGAAGTGGGTACCGATCAAGTCGGAATCCGAAATCCAGCCGTCGTAAATGCTCTTGCCCGACTGCATCGAGGTCTGCAGCTTCTCGACGACGTCACCTTCTTGGATCAGGTCATGCTTGACCTTGATGCCAGTGATTTCTTCAAAAGCCTTGGCCATGGTCTTCGACTCGTACACATGGGTGTCGATGGTCTCGGACACGACATTGATTTCTTTGACGCCCTTGGCCTTCAACTTTGCCGCTGCATCAATGAACCACTTCATCTCGTCCATTTGCTGCTGCTTCGACAGTGTCGAAGGCTGGAACTCATTATTGACCCATTTTTCTGCTGCCTTCATGTCGGCCCAGGAACTTCCTGAAGCCAGCATAGCGGCGACTGCTATCGCGCTTAGTTTGAGTTTCACGTGTCTTCTCCTCTTCGCAGCTTCCCTCAACAACCTTCCGCTCCCGGTGGGAAGTGACCCGGGTACGGGATGAATCGAGGTATTAGCCCCAACGCATCATGATCAACAACACTACAAAACCTAGGCCGGCGGCGATCCATTGCGTGGCGTCCGTTAAACCGGCCCAAGCGAGATTGACGTAGGCAGCCGACAGCAGCCCGATAAACAAGCGATCACCGCGTGTCGTCGGAATCGGCAAAAACCCTTTTCGTTCAATGCTGGGCGACCTCAGCTGCCACACCGTCATGCCGATCAGCATCAGAACGACGCTGGTAAAAAACACAGCGATCTCGAGCGTCCATGCCATCCAGGAAAATGCTTGTGCCATCGACAGCTCCTTGAATCAGACCCGACCCATCGCGAAACCCTTCGCGATGTAGTGGCGTACAAACCAGATCACTAGCGCACCGGGCACGATCGTGAGTACACCGGCGGCGGCCAGCACACCCCAGTCCATGCCAGCCGCGGACACAGTGCGCGTCATGGTGGCGGCGATTGGTTTTGCCTGCACGGAGGTCAACGTACGCGCTAATAGCAACTCAACCCAGCTGAACATGAAGCAAAAGAACGCGGTGACGCCGATGCCCGATTTAATCAACGGCAGAAAAATTTTCACGAAAAATTTCGGGAAGGTGTACCCGTCAATGTAGGCGGTCTCGTCGATCTCTTTAGGAATGCCGGACATAAAGCCTTCCAGAATCCAAACAGCCAACGGCACGTTGAACAGCAAATGTGCCAACGCAACAGCGATATGGGTATCCATTAAGCCAACCGTTGAATACAGCTGGAAAAACGGCAGCAGGAACACGGCTGGCGGCGTCATGCGGTTAGTCAGCAACCAGAAAAACAGATGTTTATCGCCAATGAATGAGTATCGCGAAAATGCATACGCAGCCGGCAGTGCAAGTAGTACCGCCATCACCATATTCATGGCGACATAAATCATCGAATTGATATAGCCGCTGTACCAGGCCTCATCGGTGAAGATCGTCTTGTAGTTATCGAAAGTGAGATGCGTTGGCCACATCGTCATCGCGCCGAGGATTTCCTCGTTCGTCTTGAGCGACATGTTGAGCATCCAATAAATCGGCAGCAGCGATCCTGCCAAGAACAGGATGAGAAAAACTCGCGAGAACCCTGAGCGCGTCATGTTTTATCTCCGGTGCCCACGCGCTGCATCCAGGTATACAGTACGAACGACATCAGCAGAATGATCAAAAAGTAGATCAAGGAAAACGCCGCAGCGGGGCCGAGGTCAAATTGGCCCACCGCTTTTTGGGTCAGATACTGTGACAGAAACGTCGTCGCATTACCGGGCCCGCCGCCCGTCAGCACGAAGGGCTCGGTGTAGATCATGAAGCTATCCATGAAACGCAGTAGCACCGCGATCATTAGCACGTTACGCATTTTCGGCAGTTGAATGAATCGGAACACGGCGACGCGTGACGCGCCATCGATTTTCGCCGCTTGATAAAACGCATCCGGAATCGCGCGCAAACCTGCGTAGCACAGCAATATCACTAGCGGTGTCCAGTGCCACACATCCATCAGCAACACGGTCAGCCAGGCGTCGGTAGAGTCGCCCGTGTAGTTGTAAGAAATACCGGCATCATTGATCAGCTTACCCATCAAGCCGATATCGCCACGACCAAAAATCTGCCAAATCGTACCCACGACATTCCAGGGGATCAGCAGCGGCAAAGAAACAATCACCAGTGACAAAGATGCGCGCCAGCCCTGCGCGGGCATTGATAGTGCAATGCCGATACCAAGAGGAATCTCAATGGCGAGCACTGCCAGTGAGAACCAGATTTGCCGGAAGAAGGCGGAGTGCAGGCTTTCGTCGCGCATCACTTCCTTGAACCACTCGGTACCCACAAACACCGCCTGATCGGGACCAAGAATATCTTGCACCGAGTAATTCACCACGGTCATCAGCGGCATGATGGCGGAGAAGGCCACTGACAGAATCACCGGCAATACCATCCACCACGCTTTGTTGTTGAGCGTCTTATTCATTTAGGCCACCCGTTTATCGTTCAGGTAGTACAGCGTTCGATCGGCCGGCAGTTTCATCCAGACCGTATCGCCACTTTTCGTCGGGTGTAGCGTGCGTTGTTTGGATGCGATGCGTTGTCCGCCGAGTTCGCCCTCCACTAACCAGTGCGTACCCATATTGCGCGCGCTCAGGACCCGTGTAGGCAGCGCCCCGACAGTCTCGGTTGCAAGGCATTCAACGTACTCTGGACGAATACCCAGCGTCAGCTTGCCCGCGCCGGCATCAATCCCCTCAGGTGCTTGCAAGGTGTTGTTGGTGCCGCTGATGAGTACACGACCGTCGCGCAAGCCACAAGGCAATAGATTCATGCCGGGGTTGCCAATGAAATAGCCGACAAAGGTATGCGCGGGTGCCTCGAACAGTGCTTGCGCGCTACCGATTTGTACGACCTCACCCTCTGTCATCACCACGACTTGATCAGCAAATGTCAGCGCCTCGATCTGATCATGGGTGACATAGATCAGCGACAGCTTCAACTCGTGATGAATCTCTTTCAGCTTGCGTCGTAACAGCCATTTCAAGTGCGGATCGATGACAGTGAGCGGCTCATCAAATAAAACAGCCGCGACGTCCGGACGCACCAATCCACGCCCAAGCGATATCTTTTGTTTGGCATCCGCCGTCAGACCCGAGGCGCGCTGTTTCAACTCGCCACTTAGTTCGAGAATTTCGGCGATTTGTGCAACGCGACGCTCGATATCCGCATTTTTCCAGCCACGGTTCTTGAGCGGGAAGGCGAGGTTTTCACCGACGGTCATGGTGTCGTAGATCACCGGGAACTGAAACACTTGCGCGATATTGCGTTTCTCTGGCGGCAGCTGGGTGACGTCACGGCCATCGAACAGCACCTTGCCCTGCGAAGGTGTGATTAGCCCAGAGATGATGTTGAGTAGCGTGGTCTTGCCGCAGCCAGAGGGGCCGAGTAGCGCATAAGCGCCGCCGTCTTGCCAAGTCATTTCCATCGGGCGCAGCGCGTAGTCCGAGGGTTGTGTCGGGTTGGGTTTGTAGCTGTGCGCGATAGCGGCGAGTTCGATGCGTGCCATGTCACACCTCCGGCGCGTAAATCAGCGCACCGTCAGCGCTGAAAATGAACAGATCAGCCGGCTGAAAGTGCATGGTCGAGGCACTGCCCAGCGCAAGGTCATGCACACCAGGCAGCTGCGCCACCATGGAGAGCGCGCCACGCGTCAAATGAACGAAAGTTTCTGAACCACTGATCTCAGCAAGATCCACGCTACAGGTCAGCGCAAAGTCGCCCTCTCGAGAAAATGCGTGCAGGCTATGCGCGCGCAAGCCGAGTTGCACACGATTCTGATTGCCGAGACAAGATCGCTGTTGTGGCGCGAGTGGAATATGGATCTCATCCGACAGATGCGCAACGCCGTCCACGATCTTTGCATCAAACAGATTGATCGGTGGATCACTAAAGGTACGCGCTGCAGTCACCGAGCAGGGCCGGCTGAACACGGACAGCGTTGGCCCATGTTGCAGCACCTGTCCCTCATGCATCAATAGGGTTTGCCCACCTAACTGCAGCGCTTCGAGCGGCTCAGTGGTGGCGTAGACCACGGTGGTGCTACCCGTTGAAAACAAATCGCTTAGCTCACGACGCAATTCTTCGCGCAACTTGTAGTCAAGGTTGACCAGCGGTTCGTCGAGCAGCAACAAGCCGGCTTCTTTAATCAGCGCACGCGCCAGCGCGCAACGTTGTTGCTGGCC
>JAIXQV010000286.1 GCA_027485535.1 Oxalobacteraceae bacterium
CCAAGGGCGACACCATTGTCTGGATACCTTCGCAAAAAGTATTGTTCTCCGGCGATCTGGTCGAGTACGGTGCTGCCGCCTACACCGGCGACGCCCAGCTCGAAGAATGGCCGCACACTTTGGAAGTGCTGCGCGCGATGAATGCCGACAAACTCGTTCCCGGACGTGGCCCCGCGCTGATGAATCCGCAAGAAGTCAGTCAAGGTATCGACTACACCAAAGACTTCGTCAGTACCTTGCTGAGTTCAGCCAAAGAAGCGGTGGCGAAAGGTCTGGACCTGAAGGGCGCGATGCAGCATACGCGCAGCAAGATGGACCATAAGTTTGGTCATGTATTTATCTACGAGCACTGCCTGCCGTTTGATGTGACGCGCGCCGTGGATGAGGCCAGTGGCATTAAGCACCCGCGTATCTGGACAGCCGAGCGCGACAAGGAGATGTGGCACGCGCTGCAAGACTGACGATGCATCAGGCTTACCGCTATCAATCCTTTCCGTTCACGCCGCCGCCAGAGCTGAGTAGCGGCGAGACTGGGCGCCACCCGCTGATTATTATCGGCTGCGGGCCGGTCGGCTTGGCCGCCGCTATCGACGCGCGCCAATACGGCATTCCTGTTCTGCTGCTCGACGATGACGACACCGTATCGGTCGGATCACGCGGCCTGTGCTACGCCAAGCGTACCCTGGAGATATTGGATCGGCTGGGTTGTGGTGACGCTGTTGCCGCCAAAGGCGTGGGCTGGGATGTGGGCCGCACCTTCTTCCGAGAAGATGAAGTCTTTAATTTCAACCTGCGACCGCAGACCGGCTCCAAGCGACCGGGCATGGTCAACCTGCAGCAGTACTATTTAGAAGAGTATCTGGTAAAGCGCGCACTCGATGCAGGTGTGCAGATATGCTGGAAAAATGAAGTCACCGCAGTATCGCCAAAAGACGATCATGTGCTGCTCGCGGTCGCCACACCGCAAGGCAATTACAACATCGAAGCCGATTGGTTGATTGTTGCTGACGGCGCGCGTAGCCCGGTGCGCGCCATGCTTGGCTTGGATGTCGAGGGTAAGGTATTCATGGATCGCTTCCTGATTGCTGACGTGATCATGAAAGCAGACTTCCCTGCCGAGCGCTGGTTCTGGTTCGACCCACCGTTTCACCCAAATCAATCGGTGCTGCTCCATCGCGAAGCCGATGATGTCTACCGCATTGATTTTCAACTGGGCTGGGACGCAGACCCCGAACAAGAAAAACAGCCCGAGCGTGTTATCCCCCGTATCAAGGCCATGCTGGGGGATGACCGCGAGTTCACGCTCGAATGGGTCAGCGTGTATACCTTTCAGTGCCGGCGTATGCGCGACTTCCGCCATGGCCGCTGCCTATTTGCGGGTGACGCTGCGCACCAAGTCTCACCATTCGGTGCGCGTGGCGCGAACTCTGGCGTGCAGGATGCAGACAATCTGATCTGGAAACTCAAGCTAGTGATGGAGGGGCGCGCACCTGTGCGTCTGCTCGATACCTATACCGATGAGCGTGGTTTTAGCGCTGACGAGAATATCCTCAACTCAACCCGCTCCACTGATTTCATTACCCCAAAGGGGCCAGTCAGCCAGACCTTTCGTAACGCGGTGCTCGAGCTATCACGTACCTTACCGTTCGCACGCAAGCTGGTGAACTCGGGACGACTCTCCGTACCGAGCTTCCTGACCGGTTCGGTACTCAACACACCAGATAGCGAGCCCTTCAGTGGCGACATGCTGCCCGGCGCACCGATGGATGATGCACCGCTCACGCGGGATGGCAAATCTGTCTGGTTAATCGATCAGTTAGGCGACCAATTTCAGCTTCTGTTTTTCTGTGACGATGCGAGTTCGATACCAGAGGCCATGCAGCGCCAGCTAGTCGGCTTGGCGCATGCCACGATACCCGTTGAGACACTCGTGATTGCGCGCCAAGGGAATATGTCTGGTTTGAACGTATTGCTCGACCATGACGGTCTTGCCTTCGCGCGTTACGATGCAAAAGATGGCACTTGCTACCTGGCGCGGCCGGATCAGCACGTGGCCGCGCGCTGGCGTGAGACCGAGATTTCACGCATCGTCGCTGCTGTTGCACAAGCCACTGCCAATTTTGTTGAGGAGTGATGATGTCATTAATCACTGAGCCAAACTTTCATGAACCCGGCAAACGCTACTTTCGCGATTTTTCACCCGGCGATGATTTTTATCAGCTGCTGATTGATACCCATCGCGGTCTGGATGAATCACAGAGCGCGATGCTAAATGCCAAGCTGATTCTTATTCTGTCAAACCACATCGGTGACATCAGTGTGCTACGTGAAGGAATGCAAATTGCGCGTGGCAGCACAGATGCCAGTTAAAGTCGCGGGGAGCTTATGCAAATCGAGCGGATTCATCATGTTGCCTACCGCTGCAAAGACGCGAAGGAAACGGTTGAATGGTACACACGCCATTTAGGCATGAAATTTGTGCTGGCAATCGCAGAAAATGAAGTGCCATCGACCAAAGCGCCTGATCCCTACATGCATGTATTTTTGGATGCAGGTGGCGGTAACATCCTCGCTTTCTTTGAGCTACCAACGCAGCCCGAGATGGATAGAGATCACAACACCCCGACCTGGGTGCAGCATCTGGCCATGAAAGTCGATTCCCTCGAGACGCTGACCGAGACCAAGGCCAAACTCGAGGCCGTGGGTATCGATGTGATCGGCCCAACGAATCACACCATATTCAAGAGTATTTATTTCTTTGATCCGAACGGCCATCGACTTGAACTCGCCTATGACTGCGGCACGCCGGAGATGCACAGCAAGCTCGACGCAGTGAAATGGGAGATGCTGGAAGAATGGAGCCGCACTAAGAAAGCACCGCAGCATGCGGCCTGGATGCATGACGGGAGTATTGAAACTTGATCCCGGCACAGCCCAGGATCCAGTACCCTCTTTTACTTAACAAGAAAGCTCGAAGTGAGTCTGTTAAACGAAACCCATGACCCCAAGCTGAGCAGCTGGGTCGCCGCGGCCAACCTACCCGGTAACGACTTCCCCATTCAGAATCTGCCATTCGCAGTGTTTCGTCGCAAAGGCAGTAACGAAGCATTCCGCGGTGGCGTCGCCATCGGCGATCAGGTGCTCGACCTAGCCGCTCTGTGTAGCAAGAACATACTCAATGGCGACGCACAACAAGCCGCGCTCGTGGCGTCTGGCAGTACGCTCAACGACTTCATGGCGCTGGGGCACACTGCTTGGCACAGTGTGCGTTTGGCTTTGTCGCGCCTGCTACGTGAGGATGCAAAACAACAGGCCATGACTGCGCAGTGCCTGGTGGATATGGAGGATGTCGAGTACGCCCTACCCGCGCACATTGGCGACTACACCGACTTCTATACCTCGATCCATCACGCCACCAATGTCGGCAAATTATTCCGGCCAGATAATCCGCTGCTACCCAACTATCGTTGGGTGCCGATTGGATATCACGGCCGTGCATCGAGTGTTGTGCTGTCCGGGCAGGACATACGGCGTCCGCAAGGGCAGTTGATGCCACCGGGTGCAGAGCGCCCGACACTCGCGCCGAGTAAACGGCTGGATTTCGAACTTGAGCTCGGTATCTTTGTCGGTGCCGGAAACGCGCTCGGCACAACTATTCCAATCGATCAGGCCGAGCAGCATGTGTTCGGCATCTGTCTGTTGAACGACTGGTCGGCGCGCGATATACAGGGCTGGGAATACCAGCCACTCGGTCCATTTCTTTCCAAGAGCTTCGCCACTAGTATCTCGCCATGGATTGTGACGCTTGAGGCACTCGCGCCCTACCGCTTTCCCTTCACACGCGACCCGGATGAGCCACAACCACTGCCCTATCTCGATAGCGAACATAACCGCGCTGCAGGCGCATTCGACATTCAACTGAAGATTACGCTTGAAACCCCGGCGATGCGAGCGGCCGAACTACCGGCTCATACGATTTGCCAAACCAGTTACCGCCATGCTTACTGGACGCTAGCGCAGTTGATCACGCATCACACCGTCAATGGTTGTAATCTGCAAGCAGGCGATTTACTCGGCAGCGGCACACTCTCTGGTCCGGAAGCGCATCAACTCGCCGCGATGCTCGAGATTACTCAAGGCGGAAAACTACCGCTCACACTGCCCAACGGCGAGCAGCGTGTTTTTCTTGAAGATGGCGATCAGGTCACGCTACGTGGGTGGTGCGCAGGCAAAGACGCAGCGCGCATCGGGTTTGGCGAGTGCGTCGGAACCGTTTTCAGTGAACACCCTTAAACTAGGCAAATATCCCTAAATATAAACGTAGTATTTTTTGTAAGTAGATCTCTAATACTCTTATTTTTCATAACCCTTACTCCCGTTAATTCTGGTTTTTCAAGATGGAAGTCTAGGGCACGATCTCATTTAGGTAACGCGGCAGAGTTCGCGTGCCATTCCTCACAAGGAGATCGACATGAAGCAAGAGAATCAATCGCAGTTATTCCACTACACACCCGAAGCCTTTCTCGAGCGGTTGTGCGAGAGACTCGGCGCACGTTCTCTTTCTGCGCTCGGCCGAGTCGTTGGGCTATCACCTTCTGTCTTAAGTAAAGTGAGGCGACGGCGCCTCGCCATTAGCAGTGAAATTCTGCTGAAAATCCACGATGCGACCGATATTCCAGTGCGCGAACTACGTCGCTGGATGGGTGATATGCGTCCCTATTTCTCGCGCGTTGAACTCGCAAGAGTGCGGGCTTGATTTCGCAGCGCGGCAGTCTTACTACCGCGCTACGAGAACCCACTGCAGGCTGAACCCACCCGCTCCCAAGGGCTAGAGTCACTTCACTATGAAAGGGCTACATCATGAACAGGGATGACCTTATCGGGCAGTTAGCAAGTTGTGTTGGACAAGGCATGCGCGTACCAGATGAGGCGTTTCGTCTGGCCGCGAGCATCGATCTAGAGCGCTTCAAAGGCATGTCAGTCCATTCGGCGGCATTGCTGGTGCTGCGCATGGGACTACAAAAACGTTTTCGTTTTTTCACTGTGCGCCCCTCAACGGTTGAGCGTGAGGCCAGCCAACGGTTTGGCGAAGCAAGCAAAACTGACAGCAAACTCTCGGCCAAGCCGCCACGTGGGTTTTCTCCAGCGGTGTAGCGCTACTCAGGACTTAGCAATTTCAACCGCTACATGACGCCGACCGACCTCGGTCGGCGTTTTCTTTTGTGCTTTTGTTTCGGTGTATTCTCCATGCGAGTATCGGCACTAAGCGTTGCCGGTTTTGACCATGCTGGATTATCAATCTTTTGCACCGCACAACTATGCACACGCCTGTCTCGCGTTCATCCCGTCGGGGTCACTTTTGCCCTGCTCTGCTGTTAACTTTGTTTGGATTCGTCCTCGTCACTAGTGCCGCGCTGCCCGCTGCGGCCATGACACCCGAACAAATCATCGCTGCATTGCAGCGGCCTGAAAACAGCACTGGCAATATCGCCGATGCCGTCGAAGAAGCCACCGGTGCGCGTGGCTGGATGTCTTCGGATGTCAAACCCATCTACGACGCAAGAATCGTCGGCCGTGCCGCCACAGCGCTGATGCGTCCCGTACTAAAAAACGATAACCGCAAATACCAAAATCATTTTCTCGATATTCTGGATGAGGCCGCGCCCGGCTCGGTGCTGGTGTACGTGATGCAAGATGGCCTAGAGATTGCCGCCATGGGTAACCTCATGGGAACCACAGCAAAAGTGCGCGGACTAGCCGGTGCAGTGATAGACGGCGCGGTGCGCGATATCACCGAGCTACGACGGCTTCAATTCCCTGTCTGGTCGCGCCGCGTTAGTCCGGCGACTTCAGTTGGACGCATGATCAGCGTCGATAAACAAATCCCGGTTAAATGTGGCGAGATCATGGTGCACCCCGGCGACTACATTGTCGCCGATGCCGACGGCGTGGTAGTGGTACCGACTGCGGCTGCGCTGCAAGTGGTCGAACTACTCAAAAAATATGA
>JAIXQV010000074.1 GCA_027485535.1 Oxalobacteraceae bacterium
GGCTGGTTCGGCTGCGCCATGCTCTGCTACGTCACGCCCAAGGAACATCTCGGCCTGCCCGATCGGGACGACGTGAAAGTCGGCGTCATCACCTACAAACTCGCCGCCCACGCGGCTGATCTGGCCAAGGGCCACCCCGCCGCCCAACTGCGCGACGACGCGCTGAGCCGCGCCCGCTTCGACTTCCGCTGGCGCGACCAGTTCAACCTGAGTTTGGACCCGGAAACCGCGCTGGCGTACCACGACGAGACTCTGCCGGCCGAAGGCGCCAAAGTGGCGCACTTCTGCTCCATGTGCGGGCCGAAATTCTGTTCGATGAAGATCACGCAGGACGTGCGCGACTATGCGGCGAAGCAGAACAGCGCCGAAATGCTGGAAGCCGGCATGGCCGAAAAGAGCGCCGAGTTCCGGGCGAAGGGTGGGGAGATTTACCTGCCAGCGGCGGAGTAGATTGTGACAATAGGCACTGTGCTGGTGTGACGGTATGACAAAATTTGAAATCACGTGGCTAGAGGATCGTTCAGACGAAGGCGTACTAGCTGAAATCCGGCGTGTGGCCGCGCTAGAGCCTAATCTTCGACTTACGGTCGAGCGGTTTGACGCGGTCGCAAGGATCAAGAGCAGCGCTGTGCGCGCAAGGTTCGGATCTTGGAGTGAGGCGACAAGAAGAGCAGGGCTTTCAGACGCATTGCCAATTTATTCTCGTGACGCACTGATCGATGACCTAAAGCGTGTATCCACGTTGGCTTCGGATGAACCGTTCACTGTAGACGTCTATAAGCACTACGGTCGCTATTCCGTGAGCCATGTGAAGCGAGCTTTCAGCGGTTGGCGCGAGGCACTCAGCCAAGCGGGCCTGAGTTCTCGATACACTGGTCCTGTGATCACTGATCGCATGAAGGCCCAAATCGGTCGAACAATGACTGATAGCGAGATTCTCGACAGAATTCGTAAGGTCGCAAAAGATTTGGGAAAATCCAGTATCTCGGGCGAAGAGATCGCAGCAAATTCTGAAATCTCACAGTCCCAAATGTACCGAAGGTTTGGCGGAGTGTCTGCGGCACTGAAAAAGGCTGGCATCGAACAAGTTCCTCATGGGCGCCGGTATACGGAAGAGGAGATTTTCGACAACCTTCTAAATGTCTGGACGAATTATGGTAGGCCTCCAACTGCGCTCGAGATGGATACGGCACCGTCTATTGTTGGTAAAAATGCCTATCTTATTCGTTATGGAGGCTGGCGAGCGGCACTGAAAGCTTTCGTAGAGCGCGCCAATTCAGAAGCAGAACGTAGCCCCGACAGCGATATTCACACCAATCCTAAAGCGGATGTGGAGCGGGCACCGGAAGCACAAACTACAGCCGTGCAGATCAGCAACATAGAAAGCATCAATTCTGCAAAGTCCGCCCTTCGTCCGCCGGTCCGCAGGAGAGCCATGCAGCCGAACGTGCAACCGGAAGACCGGCGCGATCCGAGCATAGGCCTTCGGTTTAGGGTGCTGCAACGCGATAACTTTAAGTGTGTGCTTTGTGGAGACCATCCTGCGCGAAACGCTGGATGCATACTTCACGTCGACCACATTTTACCTTGGTCTAAGGGCGGAAAGACCACTGAAGATAACTTGCGTGCATTGTGCGCGGTATGCAACATCGGGAGAGGAAATCGCTTCAGCGATTAAATTGCCACTCGGGGGACACTATACTCAATCCCCACCCTCCAACGCCCACACCGGCGCATCCAGCGCCATAGCCAACTTGCGCCGCGTCGCGGGCGTGCCATGCCCCTTCCCCGCCTCGATCCGGTTCACCCACACCTGTGACAGGCCGGCGCGGCGGGCGAGGTCACTTTGGGTGAGGCCGCGATGGCGGCGCCAAGCGGCGACCGGGGTCAGGCAGCGTGTTTGATGGCCCGTGCAGTGGCGTCCGGCTCGGCAACGATGACGCGCAGATAGGCCATCACCGCCGCTGGCGGCGCGGCACGGACGCTTTCATAGCTGGCATATTCACCTTCCGGGATACCATAGCGTTCCGCGAACGCGGCCAGAGTCAGGCCAAGCCGAGTCCGCAGCTGACGCAATTCGCGCGCCAACAGGCCGCGTTCCAGGCCGGCAGCCGACACGTCGAAGTCCTCCGGATCATTCGGGTCGGCCGGCAGCGCTATGGTAGTCTCGTTCTTCACCAGCATTGCTCCTGCGCACCGATATAAACCGGATCACTTCCCCGCGCCAGACATGCACAGCGCTATAGAGCCGACCATCGACCAGACCGATGATCTTCCAGCGGTCCTCACCGTCCTCCAGCCGAAACGACGGAAGGACGAGATGGGAAGGATCATCGAAAAGCCGCGCGCCAAAGGCCAGAGACAGCCCATGCTGCGCCCGATTGGTCGCGTCTTTGATGGGATCATATTCAGTGCGCATCAGCGATGTATGACATCAATGGCCCCCATGCCCAATGGACCGTCGCCGCAAGTAAAGTACTTGTATTGCTTTCTTCGCAGTGAGGGGCTGGGGCAGCGCAAGGCGGAGCGATGGCCTGTCCTACACGCGGCTGGTGCGGTTATACTGCGGGTGGCGCAAGTGGCTCGCGCCGCCGCCCAAGGACGCGCGCGCACGTGGAAAAAACTGTAACCTTTGCAACCTACAACCCCCGTTAAGTGCGCCGATGGAGACGGTGCGCCCCCTCTCCTTCTGTCATGCTGGCGCAGGCCAGCATCCAGCGTGGAGCTTGCCCTGATGCGGAGCCGGTGGCCCCTGCCCGGCAATGGATGCTGGCCTGCGCCAGCATGACCGGGCTTTTTGGGGGCAAGGGCTGCCTGAAAACAAACCGGCGCAGGGGTCACCCCTGCCCACGTCACCCCGGACTTGATCCGGGGCGGAGGCCCTTGCCGCGAAGAACGACGTTGACGCCTGCGCTGGCGGCGGTGATGCAGCGATACGCCTGAGCGTATGGCATGTTCGGCGCAGTGGCAGTTTGAGGGGAGTGCGCGCGATGGGCGAGAAGTTCGAGCGGCACAAGCAGGCGTGGACGAGCGATGAAGTGCAGAAACTGCACGCGCTGGCGAAGAAGGGCATGCCCCTGCGCGCCATCGCCAAGGCGCTGACCCGCAGTGAGGAATCGGTGAAGGCGCGGGCGAAGGAGGATAAATTGGGCATTGCCAGCCTGCGCTAACGACACAGGAGCAAGGCCTTGCGCTTCCCGTCAGGCGCGCCGTCGATCAATTCACTTGGTCGAAGGGTTGGCCTGGATCACCTTCTTGGGGGCTTCCTTCTTGGGCTTGCGGACTTCCTTGTTGGATTTTGCCTGACCCTTGGCCATCGTCTGTCTCCTGAA
>JAIXQV010000035.1 GCA_027485535.1 Oxalobacteraceae bacterium
GCGGCGTAGGCTAACTTAGCGAAGCTAAGTTAAGGCCCGAAGGGCCGGCCGAAGCCACACTGAGTGGGTCGACGCGGAGCGGCGAAAAAAAGGATCGCACTTGCGATCCTTTTTTGCTTTAGTAATCGAATGTTAGACACCACCGTCGCACTAATGACAGCAAAGTAACTAAACGAGTAGAGCCCCATTCATTGCGGCGTGGGCTGACTTAGCAAAGCTAAGTTAAGGCCTATACTCTCGATCAAAATTCCGCTGGCGTTGTAGGGAACCCCTTGCCGTACGTCACGTACTGACTGCGGTGTTCCCGCCTCGCCAGCAATCGCGTCGCTTTGCGTCGCTAATTTTCATCGAGAGTGATATCTCATTTTTAAATGGACTCTCGGAAACGATGTTGATTGGCTTACCTCGGTTGCTTTCTTAGTACAAAAAAGGATCGCACCTGCGATCCTTTTTTGTTATTTCTATGTCTTCATATCGTTACTTCTGCGACGTCCTGATGAATATCGCGTCCCCGATTTTATTGAATGCGGACTCATAGACCTTCGGGTCAAGAATAGGCTTCTCGCGGTTGGCTTGCCGTCCTTGATCGCCCAGCATCTTGTCACGCTGAACAAAATTCAAGCGTACCCGGGTTGTTTTTGAGCCGATCTCTTCCACGAAGGCCGTCACCGCGGTCTTGCCCTCTGATCGCATACTGCTGATGTTTTCCAGGAAGGCCTTCATGCCCTCTGCGCCTTTCAGTGGTGATTCTGCAGTAATGAAGCCAGTCTCAAGGCTTGCGGAGTTGACCACATAACCCAGATCTTGAAACACCGACATGGTTGAATTAAAAGCCGTTTTTTTGTCGGCCTCAAATTGCTTGGACTGAAAACTTTGTATCTCCAGAGAAGTTTTTTGCGGTGCGCCACCATCCGTCGCACATGCGGTCAGCAGCAGCGGCATGGCCAACAAAAGAGCTCGTTGAATTTTCATGATCAGACCTCCTTAGAACGATGACGAGCGAGAAGAGAAATCAACCACGGTTTTCACGCCGTTGATTTCCTTGAATTTGATGATCAGCGTGATGGTGCGGCTGGATTGCTCGAACCCTGAGCTGCTGCGCCCGCCACCGAGCAGGATGATGGTTGCGCTGAAACCATTTGAACTGGAGTTCGAGACCGTTGCGTGTTTCTGGTAGGTCCAGACTTCTTCACCATCGGCGCTCTGCGTCACGAGGTTGGGCGATCCGAAGGCTTCGACGACTTGCTGCTGCGTGGTGCTGTTCTTTTTTAGCGTCAGACTGACTTGTCCGGCGGTGAGGTTGCTTTTGTCAGTCGTTTGGGTGGGCTGGCTTGCGCAGGCGGTCAGCAAGCCTAGGCAAATGCTGAGTGTGATGAATTGAGATCTCATGGCCGTATTGGAAAAATCCGACCGGCATTTAATCTAAAGACCGAGTCGGAAAGTTGTCGGAAAAGCACATGGGATTGTCCGGATGAATTATCTAATTAGCAATAAAGTTGTAGCGATTGCACAACTAATGGTGCGTTTTTGGCAGGCCCAGGGGCTGCTCGCAGGCGACCGAAGTGCGGCTAGGGGTGGGGGCGCTCAGCGGCTGCTAATAGATAAAGATGATTTGCCAAAGGGCAATGACAGCGTCGCGCATGGCGGCGATAGCCGTCGGCTCGATACGTGCGCGGTCTTCGCCGCGCAGCCGGATCTTGTGCTGCAGTCGGCGAAACTCGCGGTAGGCATCCGCCACTTGCGTGGCGAGCCTTGGGTCGATTAGACCGATCTGTCCGGCCAAATTCAGCAGTGCAATATTGCCGATATCGGCGGTGAGTTCCTCGTGCTCATGTGCGTGCAGCAGCACGAGATACTGAACGATAAACTCGATATCGATCATGCCACCTGGGTCATGTTTCAGATCGAACTCTGTGGACCGATTCGGATGTGCATCGTGCATGCGCGTACGCATAGCCAGCACTTCCTTGCGAAGCTCCCCCGCATCCCGTGACTGCTGAAGTAGTGCAGCCCGCAAAGTCTCGAACCGTTCACCGATACCGCTGTCGCCGGCGCAGAAGCGCGCCCGTGTAAGTGCCTGATGCTCCCAAACCCAGGCGGACTGGTACTGGTATTTTTCAAATGCGGTGAGGGACGACACCAACAGTCCGCTGGCACCATCGGGCCTGAGCGCAACGTCGATATCAAACAGGACGCCAGCGGCAGTATGGCTCGTCATCCAGGTAATGAAACGTTGTGCCAGTTTTGCGTAGAGCGGCGGCGCGTCTTGATCATCGTCGTCATACAAAAAGATCAGATCAAGATCAGACGCGTAGCCTAGCTCTTTGCCACCCAGCTTGCCGTAGGCAATCACTGCAAAAGCAGGACGATCACGGTGACGACCAGGCAGGGTCTGCCATACCGATTCAATCGTCACTGCGACCAGGACATCGGCCAGCGCAGACAAGTGGTCAGCCAGTCGTTCCACGGAGAGTAATCCACCGAGATCTTGTGCCAAAAGTCGGAATTGTTGTGCGTGATGCAGTTCACGCAGCAGATCCATTTGTCGTTCAGTATCGCCCTCGAAGGCCAGCAGCCGTTGTCGGCACTCTGAAGCAAATGCATTCCAATCGGGCTCAGTCTCAAGCGCAGAAGCATCGAGCAATTCATCCATCAGCACCGGATGACGATTGAGATATTGCGCTGCCCAAGCGCTAGCGGCGATCATGCGAACGACCCGCGCCAAGGCTTGCGGGAACTCGGTGAGTAACTCAAGGTAGGCCGAGCGCCGTGCAATGGCTTCGAACAGGTCGAGCAGACGATTGAGGGTGACGGATCGTATGCCTGGTTCTTCCACCACCATCGGCAACGCACTTCGGATCAGTGCGTGTAACTGTATTTTGCGTTGCTCGGACAGTGATTGCATACGACTCGAACGCAGGGTAGATCGCAGGCGCTGTGCCGTAAGCGTAGGGTCATCGAAGCCGAGCGACTCAAGGTAAGCCGCCATTGCCTCTTCATCGAGTTCGTCGAGCGCAGTCTGCGGCCCGATGTTGTTGTCGACGGCGTGCTGTCCGCTCTTGTCCTCGAACATCGCATCAAATTGGGCTGCGACCCATTGGCTACAGTCTTCATGGGCTTGTATTAGCGTATCTACGTCAGCGTAGCCCATCATCTGAGCAATTCGTAGACGATCTTCATCATTGGGTGGCAGCACATGGCTCTGAGCATCGTCGAGATACTGAATTCGGTGCTCCAGATTACGCAGGAAGCGGTAGCTGTTCAGCAGGCGATCGACCACATCGCCAGTCATTAGCTTTTTGTCGGCAATCGTTTTTAGCGTCGTACGGGTTGACCGATCGCGCAGCGCAGGATCGCGCCCACCGCGAATCAACTGAAACACCTGTGTCAGAAACTCGATCTCTCGAATCCCGCCACGGCCGAGTTTGACGTTCACGTTGCGTTGCGGATGTCGGGCCTCTTGCCGTACGACTTCAGCGCGAATTTGCCCGTGCATAGTGCGCAAGGCCTTGATTGAGCCGAAGTCGAGGTAACGCCGGTACACAAAAGGCTGTACGGTCTGCATCAGAGTATCGATGTCCTCAGCGGTGCCGGTCAGTGCGCGAGCCTTCACCCATGCGTAGCGCTCCCATTCTCTCCCTTGCGTGACTAGGTAGGTCTCCAGCATGGCGAAGCTTGCCGCCAGCGGGCCTGAGCCACCGTTGGGTCTCAGGGCCATGTCAACACGAAAGCTGAAGCCATCCTCGGTGATTTCTGCGATATCACCAATCAGCTTGCGGCCTAGCCGAATGAAAAACTCATGATTCGACAGGGACCGCTGGTGTTCCTGTGTACAAACGGTTTCACCATCTTCCGGGTAGAGAAAAATCAGATCAATATCGGATGACACATTCAACTCGTGTCCACCCAACTTGCCCATGCCGACCACGATCATGTGTTGCGCCCGGCCGGATTCCTCACCGGTCGGGGTACCGTGCAGATCGCACATCTCTTGATGACGTGCATCGAGGTGGGTGTTAACAACAAAATCGGCGAAGCGCGAAATCGCCGTTAGGACCTCATTCAAATCCGCGTATCCGCCGAGATCGCGTGTGGCAATCGCGGCGACCAGCAAATTCCGAAGGCGCCGCATCGCCGCGGGCAGCGATGGTGTTTGCGACAACTGCTTTTGCAGCAAGTCGGCAAGGTCTAGCTGGTCAAGCGATAATTCGGCAAGTGCTTCCAGTTCAGCAGCGCGAGCTGGATCGGCGGCTAGCCAGCGCTGAATAAAACGTGAGGCCTCACTTTGAGCTAATGGCTTATGGCTGTTCATGATTGGGGTCTTGACGGACCGTGCGGAGCACCTGCCGGCTTGCGGATATGATAATAAGATTGCAGCTGAACGGGACTCGCCGACGATAATGCGGTCCGCTTGAACCTGATGATACTTGCCCTCGATGTCAACCGAGCACCCAACCACTGAAACAGCGCCGCCCGCCGAGGCGAGCCGTTGGGCCGTGCTGATCTCGGTGATCGGTTCATTGACCCATCTTTCACGCCGCTCCTTGTACTGGCTGGCGGTGACTGCTACGGTCATCTACTTTGCTTTCTGCACGCTGTTTCTCGGGCTGCGCTATGTGGTGCTACCCAACATCGACCACTACAAAACCGCGGTCGCTAGTGTTGCCAGCCAGATGCTTAACAGGCCAGTCGAGATTGCCGGTATCAGTGCGCGCTGGTACGGCCTAATGCCTAACCTGCAGTTGGAGGGGGTGTTGATTCGTGACGAGCACGGTGGGCAGGCCTTGTTACTGCCCCGCGTGAACGCGACCATTTCTTGGTCCTCGGTGCTGGGGCAGATTCAGCTCCTTTCACTTGAGATCGAGCAGCCAGACTTGGACATCGAGCGAGGCGCCGATGGCCGGGTGTCGGTGGCGGGAATGCTGATGGATACCGGCCAACCTGACGATAGTCGGTTGCTCGATTGGTTACTCGATCAGCCGGAGATCGTGGTGAGATCCGGCAAACTGCGCTGGCTGGACCGGCAACGCGGTGCCCCGGAACTGACCTTGTCAGATATCAGCTTCGTTCTTCGCAATGGCTGGCGATCGCATCAGGCGGCCTTACGTGCCACGCCGCCGGCAGAATTAGCGGCGCCGGTCGATCTGCGCGTTGAGTTTAGTCATCCACCTTTTTCGCGCAACCGAACCGACTTCTCACGTTGGTCAGGCAAGTTTTATTCCGATTGGCGCGAGGCGCACTTCGATGCATGGCGGCCTTACCTGGATCTGCCTTGGAAACTTACAGGTGGTGAAGGGGCGCTACGTACCTGGGTTAGTTTTGAAAGTGGATCGATTGAGAACGTGACCGCGGATGTGGCCATGAAAAACGTCGCTGTCACGCTGGCCGATGGTCTGCAGCCGCTGAGCTTGGTGGAGGTGGGTGGCCGAATGTCGGTAGAGGAATCCCGCACGGGCCTGAAAAGCAAATGGCTCTCGTTTGGCACCAAGGGTCATCAGA
Organism: Oxalobacteraceae bacterium; assembly: GCA_027485535.1. Classification (GTDB taxonomy): domain Bacteria; phylum Pseudomonadota; class Gammaproteobacteria; order Burkholderiales; family Burkholderiaceae_D; genus Pernthalerella. The sequence goes on from JAIXQV010000035.1 coordinate 5,500, forward strand.
TCCAGCTCACAGATTTTTCATTAGCCACCGATCAGGGCTCGGTGCTACCGCGTACGACGGCCAGCCATCACTTCATTCCAGCGAGCGGCACCAAGCGCGAGCGCCACGAGTTGAAGGTGACACAGCTTGATCTTGATGCCTTGTCTCGACTGGCTGATCACTTACCCATTTCTGCATCTGAAAAGAAACTACTGGGCGAACTTGGCTTGCGCGGCCAGCTGAAAGATTTCGCGGCCAATTGGGAGGGCGCACAACCGGGCGAGGCGGCGTTCAAGCTGCGAGGTAGTTTTGAGCGGCTCGCGCTAAAGCACCGTCTGGCGGCTACCGACGGTGCGGCTGCTTCGGTGCTTGGCTTTGATGGCTTTTCGGGTGACATTGATGCGGACCAGGATGGCGGTCGCATCAAACTTAAATCTGAAAACAGTACGGTACAAACCGCCAGTTATCTGGGCGCGCCCGCCATGTCTTTTGAGCAGCTTAATCTGGATGGGGACTGGTCGCTGCGCGACAGCCGTCGTGTGTTATCGGTCAGAGTTAAACGTCTAGATTTTCAGCAAGCGGGGCTTAAGGGAAAATTGGAAGGCACTCATTTGCTGCCATGGCCTTTATCGCCCGGCAAACTCGGCAGCATTGATCTACAAGCCAATTTCCCCAGTGTCGCGCTAAATCGTGTCGTGAACTACTTGCCAGCGGCGATTGGTCGCGAGTCCCGCGACTGGATGAGCGCCGGCTTGTTGGATGGTCGAGCTGACGATGTGAACCTCACGATACGCGGCAACTTGAATGAATTTCCATTTCACGAGCGATCAGCTTCAGCAGGTAATAGCAGCGTGTTTAAGCTGACTGGGCGGGTCAAGCAAGGACGACTGAGCCCGGCGCCGGAGATGCTGGCGGCGGATCGCCGTACGCCGCTATGGCCACGCATCGACGATATCGATGCAAAGGTTACGATCGACCGTTCCCGGCTCCATATTCACGCCGATGCTGCCAAGACAATGGGTATTCCGCTGTCGAATGTCGATGTGGTGGTTCCTGATCTGATGGCCAGCGCACCCTACCTCGATATCAACGGCAACGCCACCGGTACGCTGCCGTCAATGCTGACCTACGTGAATGCCACCCCGGTCGCCGGCTGGACAGATCATCTGACCGCAGAGACGCGCGCATCCGGTATGGCGAAGTTGAGCCTGAAGATGCAAATTCCCCTGACCGACGCAGGTAAAGCGACAGTGCAGGGGAGTGTTAAGTTTTCAGGCAACGAAATTCAGTTGTGGCCTTCATTGCCCACAGTCAGCGCAGTGCAAGGTGAGCTGGGATTCTCGGATCACGGCTTTCAGATTTCATCACTACAAGGCAATGCCTTGGGCGGATCGGTGGCGATCAGCGGTGGTACGCAACGCGATGGAAGTACGCAAGTTCGTCTCGAGGGCTCGGTGACTGCCGATGGTCTGGGGCGCTTCATTACTGTGGCCGCAGCGAAGCGCACCATGCGCAAGCTCTCCGGTGGTACACGCTATGTCGCCAACGTCAAGATTCGCGATCAGCGCATGGATTTCTCGCTAGATTCGAATCTGGTTGGTCTTGGTATTGATTTACCGTTACCACTGCGTAAAGTCGGTCCAGAGAGCTTACCCCTGCGGGTTGCCATCACACCTTCGACCATGCTCGACAACACGACTCAGGCGGAAGAGATTCGGGTCAACCTCGGGCGCAACATCTCGGCGCGCTACCTGCGCGCCAGACCGGTCTCTGGCAACGCTAGTTGGAAATTAGTGCGCGGTGGGGTTGGCGTGAACGCACCTATGCCCAGCAACGATAGTGGCGTTGCGCTGGCGATTAATCTGCCGACGCTTGACGCTGATGCTTGGCGTAATTTCTTGAGCAGTTCAAGTGCCGACACAGCGAGTTCGACTGAAAGCACATCATCCGAGCAAGCATTCTTTCTCGTGGACGCAATCAGCCTGCGCGTGAATGAGCTGACATTCGCAGAGCGTCGGTTTGATAACGCAGTGATTGGCGCTAACCGTGTCCGAAGTGGCTGGCAGCTCAACCTGAATATGAATGAAATGTCAGGTCGTGCCACCTGGGAGGATCCATGGTTCGAGCGCGGTGCGGGCAAGATCACCGCCAGACTGACGCAGCTCAAGATTGAGGAGCGTGATCGGTCTGACGTGAGCGACCTGTTGGCGGGCAAAAAGTCTTCCACGGAGTTACCTGGGCTGGATGTGGTCGCGGACAACTTCGAGTTGAGAGGTCTCAAGCTTGGTCGACTCGAGTTGGCCGCAACCAATGGCACCCTGAACACCGGCCCGGGTCGGGAGTGGCGCATCAGCAAGCTGACACTCACCAACCCCGGTGCGACCTTGCGCGCGACGGGTCGTTGGCTGGCCAGCCGCAATGAAAGCCAAAGTTTTCTGAACTATGAAATGGATATCACAGACGCCGGTCAACTTCTAGATCGACTCGGCTTTGAGCGCACCATGCGCAGTGGTAAGGGCAAGATAGAGGGTGATCTTAGCTGGCGCGGTGACCCGTCTCAGTTCGATTTTCCAAGCTTGTCCGGCAACCTTAGTTTGAAGCTGGGTAGTGGTCAGTTTTTGAAGGCCGATCCGGGTGTCGCAAAACTGCTGGGTGTGATGAGCTTGCAGTCACTGCCGCGCCGTTTGACACTCGATTTTCGCGATATTTTTTCCGAGGGCTTTGCGTTCGATGGCATCGCCAGCACAGCGACGATCACACGCGGTACGCTGAAGACCGATAGCTTCAAAATGCGCGGGCCGAATGCCGTTGTATTGATGGATGGTACGGTCGATCTTGCGAATGAAACGCAAAACCTGACCGTGGTGGTTATCCCCGAGTTAAACGCGGCGGGCGCCTCGGTGGTTTACGGTTTGGCAGTGAATCCAGTGGTGGGCTTGGGCGCTTTTCTCGCGCAGTTTTTTTTGAAGAACCCAGTGGCTGCTGTGCTGACGCAAGATTACCAAGTAACCGGTCCTTGGAAAGATCCTGTCATCAAAAAACTCCCTCCTCGGCGTAAATCGAGTGAGCCGAGTACCTCACCCTAAGGCATGCGCGATGAGCGATACAAACCAAACAAACCATCAAAGAAAAATTCAGGTGGCTGCTGCGCAGATGGTGTCCACGCCCGATCCTGCTGAAAACTGCAAAACAGCCGCACGTTTGGTGCGCGAGGCTGCAGCAGCAGGTGCGCAGTTGGTGTTGTTGCCTGAGTATTGGGCCGTCTTGGGTGGTAACGAGCAGGATAAGGTGGAGATTGCCGAGCCCGCCGGCGATGGTCCGCTACAGAACTTCCTTGCCAATCTCGCGCGCGAATGTGGTGTCTGGTTGTTGGGGGGTACCTTGCCGTTGAAGTCGCATCAATCTGGCAAGGTGCTGAATAGCCTGATGGCGTATGCACCCGATGGCACGCTCGCCAGCCGTTACGACAAAATCCACCTGTTTGGATTTACACGCGGTGAAGAATCCTATGACGAGTCACGCACGATTGTGCCGGGTAGCGAAGTAGCCGTGCTCGAGACCCCCTTCGCTCGCGTCGGGCTGTCGATCTGCTATGACTTACGCTTCCCCGAGTTGTATCGGGCCATGGGGCAGTGCGATCTCATCGTCATGCCCGCTGCATTTACCGCCACCACGGGTCGCGCGCATTGGGAGGTTTTGCTACGCGCACGCGCCATCGAGAATCAGTGCTATCTGCTCGCTGCTGCGCAAGGTGGTCAGCACCCAAACGGTCGTCGTACCTGGGGGCACAGTATGCTGGTCGACCCCTGGGGTGCGGTGTGCGGGCAACTGGCGGAGGGTGAGGGGTTGGTGGCTGGCGAGATTGACCTCGACTCGATGATGGGTATTCGCGCCAGCTTGCCGGCGCTGCAACACCGTACACTTTGAGCCCGCCAGCGCACGGCGCGCAAACCCCCGATCCATTAGAATCACGACTTACCCCTCACACACCGAGCGAGCATGAACATCATTGAGCCCAACCTGCAAGCGCACATGACTGCAACCAACTTGCTGCTAACCCCAAACGGTCTTGATCAAGGCAAGTTATTGAATGCGCTGGGCTCGATTTTCACCCACAAGGTGGACTACGCTGATCTCTACTTTCAATTCACCAAAAGCGAAAGCTGGAGTCTTGAAGAAGGAATCGTGAAGACCGGTAGTTTCTCGATTGATCAGGGTGTGGGTGTGCGCGCCATCTCGGGCGACAAGACCGCCTTCGCCTATTCCGATGAAATTTCCGAGCGCGCATTGCTCGACGCAGCAGAGGCGACACGCACAATTGCACGCCGTGGTGCTGGCCGCGTCAAACTTGCTTCCTCGATCAAGCCGGGCTCAGCGCGGGCGCTGTATCACGCCAATGATCCGGTAGTCTCCCTCGACGCCACAGCCAAAGTACACCTACTCGAAAGAATCGAGCGCCTTGCGCGCGCCAAAGATCCGCGCATCGTTCAGGTCATGGCAGGTTTGTCGGGTGAACATGATGTCGTGCTGGTGGTGCGCAGCGACGGTGTGATTGCGGCAGATGTTCGGCCATTGGTGCGCCTCTCGCTGACCGTCATCGCCGAGCAAAATGGCCGGCGTGAAGTTGGCACTGCCGGTGGCGGCGGTCGTTACGACTTCCAATACTTCGGCGAAGAGTTGCTGCACAAGTATGTGAATGAAGCCGTCAATGCAGCGCTGACTAACCTCGAGGCAAAACCTGCGCCTGCAGGGCCGATGACCGTCGTGCTTGGCCCTGGTTGGCCCGGTGTGTTGTTGCATGAGGCGATTGGTCATGGCTTGGAGGGTGACTTCAACCGCAAAGGCTCCAGTACCTTCGCCGGCCGCATCGGTGAGCGCGTCGCTGCCAAAGGTGTCACCGTCGTGGACGATGGCACCATCGCCGACCGACGTGGTTCATTAAATGTGGACGATGAAGGTAACGCGACGCAGTGCACCACCTTGATCGAAGACGGTATTTTGCGCGGCTATATTCAGGACACTCTGAACGCGCGATTGATGAAGATGCCTGCAACCGGTAATGGCAGACGCGAGTCGTACGCGCATTTGCCGATGCCGCGCATGACCAATACCTACATGCTGGGGGGTGATCGCGACCCGGAAGAGATTATCGCCTCCGTCAAAAAAGGACTTTACGCCGTGAACTTTGGTGGCGGGCAGGTCGACATCACCAATGGCAAGTTCGTGTTCTCGGCCAGCGAGGCCTGGATGATCGAAGACGGCAAGCTGGCTTACCCGGTCAAGGGCGCGACCCTGATCGGCAACGGCCCGGATGTGCTGAATCGCGTTTCCATGATCGGTAACGACATGCGCCTTGACTCTGGCGTTGGGGTCTGCGGTAAAGACGGGCAGAGCGTCCCGGTCGGCGTTGGTCAGCCAACGCTGCGCATTGAGGATCTGACCGTCGGCGGCACCGGCTGATTAATTATTTGGCATCAGTCTTGCCAAAAACACCGACTTGTAGCACTATCGTCGCTTCCTTCAACCTGACTGCTCACGCGCCATGTTTGCACTGCGCTTTTGCTTTTTTTACGGCTTCAACTACCCCGGCTACCGGGCGGTAGAGAAGCGGTAAGGTCGCGCAAAAGCAGTCACCGAACCGAATCTTGAAAACCGCCAGCGATGGCGGTTTTTTGTTTTCTATACCCGAGACACATCTGGAGAAACCATGCCACGCACTGATGATCTGAGGATCAGAGAATTGAAAGAACTGACGCCGCCGTCGCATTTAATTCGCGAATTCCCCTGCGATGAAAAAATCGCGACGGTGACTGCCGACGCGCGTACCGCGCTGCACCGCATCCTGCACGGGCAGGATGACCGATTGATGGTCGTGATCGGCCCTTGCTCCATCCATGACACCAAGGCCGGCATGGAGTACGCGCACCGACTGATCGAGCAGCGCGAGCGCCTGAAAGACGATCTCGAAATCGTAATGCGCGTCTACTTCGAAAAGCCACGCACCACCGTGGGCTGGAAAGGTCTTATCAACGACCCGTACCTCGACAACAGCTTCCGTATCAACGATGGCCTCCGAATTGCACGCGAGCTGCTAGCAAAAATCAATGCGCTCGGCCTGCCGGCGGGTACCGAGTTTCTGGATGTGATCAGCCCGCAATACATCGCCGACCTGATTAGCTGGGGCGCGATTGGCGCGCGTACTACCGAGTCGCAAGTACACCGCGAGCTGGCCTCCGGCTTGTCATGCCCCGTCGGCTTCAAGAACGGTACCGATGGCAACATCAAGATTGCGGCGGATGCGATTAAAGCCGCTTCGCAGCCCCATCATTTTTTATCGGTGACCAAGGGTGGTTATTCGGCGATCGTCTCCACGGGCGGTAATGAGGATTGCCACATTATTCTTCGTGGTGGTAAGGCACCGAACTACGATGCCGCGAGTGTCGAAGAGGCTTGCCTCGCACTCGGCGCGAATGGCTTGTCACAAAAGCTGATGATTGATGCATCACACGCCAATAGCTCGAAGAAGCCAGAGAATCAGGTACCTGTGTGTGCCAACATCGGTGAGCAAATTGCGGCGGGTGATGACCGCATCATCGGCGTGATGATCGAGTCCCACCTGGTGGGTGGTCGTCAGGATCTTGTGACTGGTAAAGAACTGACCTACGGCCAATCGATTACTGACGGTTGTATCGATTGGGATAGTAGTGTGCAAGTACTGGAGAATCTGGCAGCGTCAGTCAGACAGCGGCGACTGCATAGCGAGAAGGAATGAGCAAGTGCGTATCGCTCTGCGATACGCACTCAGTGAGCATACTTTAGTCGCGGA
>JAIXQV010000084.1 GCA_027485535.1 Oxalobacteraceae bacterium
CAGCCGCGCATGATATTCACCGAAAAGCGAATCATGTCCCATGCAGGGATTTTTGCATCACCATAGGCAGGATGCGGCGCACGTGCATAGGGCAGGTCATACACATGATCCATCTCTTCCATCGCCAGCGGTATGGGTGGCGGATTGAGCCAGACATCGCGCTCGCCATGCGCTTGCACCATCGCGCGTGCATTGCCAGGGTTTGATTCCAGATGAAACACACGCGATGCATGTGCGTAGGCGACTTCATCTTCTTTCACTGTTTCGAATGATGGCAGCCTGACCACGCTACGCGCGCGAACTTCTGCTTGCTGCGCCAGCCTTTCTTCGCGACTGATGATGCGCACCGGTTGCGGTGCTTCCTGCGTGGTACCGCATGCTTGCGGTTCCTTCTCTTTCATTTCATAGGGATCCGGATGCGGCTCGACCTTGCCGGGGGTATCAACGCGCGAAGAGTCAACCTCACGCCAATCGTCAGCCGGTTTCCAGCCGCTGGCCACGATGAATGCAGTGCCACGCAGATCGCGGATCGCTTTCACCGACTCGCCTTGGGCTAAGCGATGCGACAGCTCAAGCAAGGCGCGCTCTGCATTACCAAACAAAAGAATATCGGCCTTTGAATCGAGTAATACCGAGCGCCGCACCGTATCCGACCAATAATCGAAGTGCGCGATACGTCGCAAGCTGGCTTCGATACTGCCGATGATGATCGGCACACCTGGGAAGGCCTCGCGCGCACGATGCGCATACACCGTGAGGGTGCGGTCAGGACGTTTATTCGGTGCACCGTGCGGCGTGTAGGCGTCTTCCGAGCGCGGCTTACGATCAGCCGTGTAGCGGTTGATCATGGAATCCATATTGCCGGCTGTCACACCGAAATACAGATTGGGCCGCCCTAGCGCCCGGAATGGCTCTGCGGATTGCCAGTCGGGCTGACTGATGATCCCCACTCGGAAGCCCTGTGCCTCCAGCAAACGTCCGACCAGCGCCATACCGAAGCTGGGATGGTCGATGTAGGCATCCCCCGTGATCAGGATGATGTCGCATGCATCCCAGCCAAGTTGCTCCATTTCCCGCCGTGACATCGGCAAAAATGGTGCTGGCTTCAGCTCGGGGCGGAAGCGCGGGTAGGATTGAAGCCGGATTGGAGTAGCTTGCATGGGGGCAGACGGGCGAATTCAGGCCGCAAGTATGCCAGTCTCTGCAAATTCCGACTGATCGGTCGCTGATTTGGTACCGATTGCCTGCTGATGGGCTACTTGAAGGGGTTGTCGACCTGATCACTCGGCTTGAACACGACCTGGTCGGGTAGCGCTGGGTCGTTTTGTAATGCGCTGACCGTGGCATCAAGAATCTGCTTCAGCTGCAGCGCATGTGCCAGCCCGATTTTGTCGCGGGTAATCGCGAGCGATCCATAGATTTCCAGCTGATCAGTGCGGTTTTCAATCGTCAGCGCGTCAATGACGATCGAATCTTGCTCATTCTCGAATGGCCGCAGTGTGTCACTCATCCCAAACTCCCTCAGCGTTATTTGCGGCTCCGGATACGTGGTTCAGGTAACTCCATCACGTGCTGCTTGGCTGTATCAGGTAGCTTCGGAAACAAGTTCAAACCGATACGCCGCTCCAGCGCAGCGATGCTGATCGCCTGATACTCGCCGCTATCGTCGTTCGGCGCAAGCCATGCGGCGGCTTCTTGCTTGCCGGGATCGAGCACCGCTTTGAACACATGGGTGGGTACCAGCACTCGACCATTAATGCGTTCGATTTTTTCGCCCTCGAACACCGGGCCTGTGATGACGTATAGCTCGCCGCGCAGATTGGTCAGGTGTCGTGTCGCTCCTTCAATCGCCGACCAAAGAATTTGATTATTTTTACGATTCTGCGGCACGACGTTCGCTAGCGAGAAGCTTTCATGTTGCGCTTGCGCAGTCGGCATATCCGCCGCAGGTGCCATATGGCCACGATCAAAACCCGAGCGCACATAGTCAGCTAATTCTGCACCTTGTCCCGGGGGTAGCGCGGGCTCGGCATGGAAGCTATCGGCTCTGGGAATGTCACGCGCGGCCCTCAGGCTGTCTCGGGTCAGGTACTCGGCGGACCAGAGCGGTGTCTTGGAAACCCCGGAATGCAACACCGCAAATGCCTCAAAGCACAGCCCGACGGTACTCGTTTGCAGTGTCTTGCGTGTGACTTCCGGGGCGGTCTTTTGGAAGAAATGACGATCGCAGCTCGGTGGTTGAGCATGCGCCGGTGCTAACAGGCCTAGGAGAAATATTGCCGCGAGTAATTTTTTCATTGCAAGTTCGATCAGCGAAGGGTGCGGATTCGAAATGCAAGAACATCCGAAGTTCCGGGCGTATATCGGCTAACTAGAACTTGATTTTACTCGAAGGAAACCGTGATCTTTTTTGTGCTTGAGGGGTCAAACGCCGATGCGAGTCAGCACGCCCTATCCAACCTCTCAAAGCTTTGCGGATCGGACCGATGCCGGAAATCAGCTTGCCGAGTTACTGGCACAGCAGCCAATCAGGCCAGACACGGTGGTGCTAGCGCTGCCGCGCGGTGGGCTTCCGATCGGTGTGGCAATCGCGCAGCGCTTTGGTCTGGCGCTCGAGCCGCTGCTGGTCAGAAAGCTGGGCGTGCCACATTTTCCTGAGTTCGCCATGGGCGCTATCGCAACCGGCGGCATCTGCATGGTGGATGACGCGGTCGTTGAAGAACTTAACCTGTCGGACGAGGCGGTTCAGCAGGTGATCAAGACCGAGCAGCGGATTCTGGTCGAGCGCGAACGGCGCTATGGTGCAAGCGTTCCCCTATCAAACTTACGAGGCCGCGAGGTCATCGTGTGTGACGATGGTATGGCTACCGGGCGCACCATGCAGGCGGCTATCGCTGCCTTGCGCGCTGCCAAGGTCACATCGATCACTGTCGCGGTGCCGGTCATGTCGCAGGAGGCTTTGGCGCGCATCGCGCCATTGGTAAAGCGGGTAGACAGTTTGCTTTGTCCAGCGTCATTTGATGCGGTCGGCCAGTGGTACCGCAATTTCCCGCAACTTGGCGATGACGAAGTGATCAGCTTGTTGTCGCAGGTTCAGCGCCTGTCGGCTTCTGTATCGACACCCGGCAAGGTATCGACTTCATCTTCCTGAAAGGAGAGCATCGTGGAATATCGGACCCAGAGTATGGATACGACATGGGTGAAATGGCTAGGCGGCGTCGCGCTCGGTGCGCTGGCGATGTACATCTCGGATCCCTCGGTCGGGCGCCAGCGACGAGCGATGCTGAAAGACAAGGTGACGCATTACCGGTCACGCACACAAAAACTATTCAGCAGCCGAGTTCGAGATGTACGTAATCGAATATCTGGATTGCAAGCAGAGGCCAGCAAATTTCTGGCGACGCGCAAGGCCGAGCTTGGCAATGCTCAGGTGACGGAAGGCAGCATCGACCTATCGACCAATCCCGAACTACCCCCGGCACCGAAGGCGGCGGGATGGGTCGCCGGTGCGGTGGCTATCGGTGTGTTGACTTGGTTGGTCACATCACGCCGATAGCAGGTAGCTGTCGCTCAGGCGCCGATGATCCAACCCTCGAGGGCGTCGTGTGGCGGCAGACCATAGTCTTGGTCGCGCCGCTGCCACGCCCAAGCCGCCATCAGTCCGCACAGCACAGCATCGAGCAGATCGCCGCTGCCGTCGTCGATGAGTTGGCGCTTGAAGCGGCCAGCGTCCAGCCTAATCTGTTGAGGATAATCGCCGCGCTCAAGCGCACGCACGATGGCACGTCGGCTTGCATGCCGCTCGGGTGTTTGTTTGGCCGGTGTATCGCTCTTGTAAGAAGCGCTGGTAATGCCACGCGCCACTAGACCGGGGTAGGCCTCGAGCGCGATGCGCGAGCGATCCCCTGAGTGCATGAACGGAATATGCACACCTGCATCCAGCAGCAGCGGAGCGCCTGCATGCAGCATATAGGCCACCGGTGGGTTGACCCACTTCATGGGAGACGATGATCGTGCTGGAAGATCGCAACCACGGTGAATGAATTTAGAGCCGGCGGGCCGTGCATCACAGACCGCCTTGAACTGGTTTCGTAGCGCTGCGCGGTCGAGCTGTCGTACATGCTGAATGAGCGCCGACCACTCACTCGGCCAGTCAAGTAGCTCGATTAGCTCGCGCGGAAATGAGAATGGAAAGTCGAATCCACCGAGCCAGGGCCCCGGTTGCTGCAACCATGAAACAAAGCTGGAAAAATCATGCAGCGTCGATAAGGCTTCAAGGACGAAGCCATCACCCCGCAGGTAGCCCGATGCAATCGTGATGCCTTTTCTCGGGCGCGGTGCCGAGGTGAAGTCGACGCCGTGAAGGAGTATCGATGACTGCTCAGCCGCCATCCGGCAGCACAACGTTCACATCGAGTACTTCGAGGTTCCCTTTTTTGTCGAGTGAGATCTTGATATCTTCCGGATTGACGCGGACATATTTCGAGATAACCTCGATCAATTCACGGTGTAGCGCAGGCATGAAGTCCGGCCCATTGAGGATATGCCGCTCACGCGCGATGATGATCTGAAGACGTTCTTTGGCAGCACCTGCAGACGCTTTCTTGTTGTTGAACAAGAACGAAAGAATATCCATTTCACTTGCCTCCGAAGATACGGGAAAGCAAACTGGGCTTCTCGTATTCAGCGAAGCGCAGCGGGCGATCTTCGCCCAGGAAGCGAGCGACCAGATCTTTGTAGGCGTCGGCGACGTCGCTTTCGGCAAGGTGTACTACTGGCGTGCCTTGGTTCGAGGCGTGTAGCACCGACTCGGACTCGGGAATAATACCGAGCAGAGGAATGCGCAATATCTCCTGCACATCTTCATACGACAGCATCTCGCCAGCCTCGACCCGCTTGGGCGAATAGCGAGTGATTAGCAAGTGCTCCTTCACTGGCTCTACACCGGTCTGAGCGCGGCGTGACTTCGCCTGAATAATGCCCAGAATACGGTCGGAGTCGCGCACTGAAGAGACTTCAGGGTTGGTGACGATGATCGCCTCATCAGCGAAGGTGAGTGCCATGACCGCACCGCGTTCGATACCGGCCGGAGAATCACAGACGATGTACTCGAAGCCCGAGTTCTTCATCTCTTCCAGAATACGTTCGACACCCTCCTCAGAGAGCGCATCCTTATCACGCGTTTGCGAAGCCGGCAGCACGAACAGGTTGTCGCAGTGCTTGTCTTTGATCAGCGCCTGTGTCAGGGTGGCCTCACGGTTGATGACATTGATCATGTCGTACACCACGCGACGCTCACAACCCATGATCAGATCGAGGTTGCGTAAGCCAACGTCAAAATCAATCACCGCAGTTTTTTTACCGCGTAGAGCCAGACCAGAAGCAAAGCTAGCGCTGGAGGTGGTTTTTCCCACGCCGCCTTTGCCAGAGGTAACGACAATAATTTTTGTCACGAAAAACTCCTTGTCTGAGTTTGTCAGTTAAAGGGGTTAAAAAACTATTTCAGCGCCATGAGACGAAGTTCGAGTCGCTCATCTTGCAGTAATACCTGAACGGCTCGCCCTTTGAGTTCCTTCGGCCAGCCATTCTCGAAAGTGCGGTATACCCCGCCGATGGAAACCAGCTCGGCTTCCATACTGGTGGCGATAATGCGTGCCTCGGCCGAGCCGCTAGCGCCGGCAAGCGCGCGCCCACGCAGCGGTGCATAGACATGGATACTTCCATCGGCAATCACCTCGGCACCCGGATTCACCGTTGCCATCACAACCAGATCGCCTCCGCGCGCATACACGCGCTGACCACTGCGTACCGGCGTATCGATTACCTTGGTGACGACCGACGCGTTCGCTGCTGATGTTTCAGCAACTTGAGCCAGTACTGGCTTAGGATCAGTTGTTGACGACGCACCCAGCTGGGCCGGCGGCGGCGAGGGCGGCGGCGTTAGTTCGAAGGTACGCGATTGATCCATGCCATCGATAGAAAGTCCGTACGAGCGAATCTCATCTTCGAGCGATTCGGGTGCGTTACGAACAGCCACCGGATTGAGGCGGTGCGAACGGAATAGCGCGATCAGCTCTGGCCATGCAATGCTGCCGGGCACAGGCGGCGCCAGCAAATTGCCCAGATCAATCACAGTGAAATCGTCTTCGAAGTAATCTGGGGTGCCGCCAGTCACCTGCGAAAGCGCGGCAGACACGGTAGCCAGATCGGTGTCGCCGAGCAGGGCAGCGACAGCAACCACGGTGGAAATCTTGATCTCCAGGGGTTTCCTGGTCTGGTTTTTCGACATACTGTCCCGGATGATGGCGTTAGTTGCGGCAAACAAAAAACCGAGTCGCATTCAGGACTGCAAACTTGCGTACTTGCGGTGTTGCCAGTGCCAACTGACGCGTCCAGCCCAATATTATACCTGCGCAGCTGGTGCTGATTGCGCGCAAGTTTTGTTAAGTTGGTAGAAAAATGCCGCAGGACTTCTCGGCCGGGTGCCGAGCTGATGCAGGATGATTGAATGACATGAAGAAAGCCGGGTTTTTAACCCGGCTTGTCCTGACGTACAGGCTATTGATTCATACTGGTTGCTGCGGATTTGGTGCGCCGGCCGGCGGCCTTAGCGCGAGCACTTGATGGTGGCAGCCGTCGCAAGGTACGTAGCGCGTCGATATCCTTGATGCCGATGGACCGCTGGTCCACGCTGATCAAACCGATTTCATTGAAGGCAGATAGGGTTCGGCTGACCGTCTCGAGCGTCAGCCCAAGGTAGCTGCCGATTTCGTGCCGGGTCATGCGCAGATTGAACAGCTTGCTCGAGTAGCCCATCTCGGCAAATCTTTCCGACAGCGACACCAGAAACCGCGCGACCCTTGCTTCCGCAGACAAGGCGCCCAGCATACTGACCATGGCTTGCTCGCGTACCAACTCTCGGCTCATCACGTTGTACATCGAGTGCTCGAACTCGATATGGCTGCGGCCGAGTTGCGTGAATTTTTTGAACGGCACAAGAATCAAATCGCAATTCGATAAAGCGACGGCTTCTGACATATAGCGTTTGGTATGGATACCATCGACACCAAACATATCACCCTTCATCGGGAAGCTGAGCACTTGCTCATTGCCAAACTCGTCGATCAGCACAGTCTTTAGAAAACCCGAATGTACAATAAACAGGGTATCGAACGGCTGCCCTATCGTATGGATGCGCTGTCCCGCCTTGAACTGCACATGTTGAAACACGAACTCTTCATCGTCAAAATGGTTAGTTGTGGGGATACGTAACAGCTCGCAAATTTCATTCAGGTTGGACCATAGCTTGCCTTGCCTATGCCAAGCCCCATCGATCCCTACGTTAGCGCCAAGGTTTAGGGAGGTATTGGCAGATAAATCAGAGTGTTGAATAAGTGTCATGCTCATCTCCTGTTATGTTTGAGCGTCTGAGTCCATTCATGGGTACTGATTTTTTTTACGCTGATGCTTCGTCTCTCATTTCTGTGTGAAGCAAGTATCAGGGTATGTTTTGTTGGGCGCTATCGGGGCACACTGAATGCTGCTAGCGTTCGAACCGAAAACCTGTAAGGTCTTTCTTAAAACCTCCATCGAGTCTGTTAAGTGGTTTTTGGTTGATCTGTCTCAAGGCTTGAATTTCTCCAGTAAACCTTGAGTCATTGCGTATTGCACTAACTCGGCCAGGGACGGTGTACCAAGCTTTTGAAGAATATGAGCCTTATGCGTGCTGATGGTTTTAACCGAGAGATGTAAAGCCTCGGCGATATCGGTCACAGACTTGCCAGTGATCAGCATGTTAAATACCTCGAACTCTCTATTGGTCAGCGATTTATGCGGTAGATCGTGCCGGTTAGGCATGGCATCCATCGCCAGTTGTTCGGCGACTTCCATGCTGATATAGGGCCGGCCTGAATGAACTTTTCGAATCGCGACTAAAAGATCCGTTCCTGCGCTCTCTTTGGTGATGTATCCATGCGCACCCAGTCGAATTGCGCGCGCGGCATACTGATCCTCATCGTGCATGGTGAGTACCAGTATCGAGATATTGGGTGCTTCTTCCTTGATTTGCTTAATCAGGTCCATGCCACTACGGCCGGGCATTGATAGATCCATCAGTAAAACATCGAACCCACCCCTACGAACCAAGGCGAGTACCTCGAAACCGTCGGTTGCCTCGGCAATAACCTCGATATCTTCAGCTTTGCGTAATATGTATTTCAAGCCTTCACGCATCAATGCATGGTCGTCGGCGAGAACTACCCGAATCATGCTGTGAAACTCCGGTAAAGGGCGGCATCAACGCCGCTAACGAAAAGTTGAGGCTTATCCTCAGCCGACCGATTAATGAATGGCCTCATAAGACTTGTTAGCATGTCGATTTCCTTAGTAACAAAATTGCAACATTTCCGGCAAATTTATCAGCTTTCCACAAATGAACCAAGCTGATTTGGATCAAAACTCGTAATACGAATGAAAATTTGTGCTTATAAACTCGCGTTAGATTCTTCGCAGAAACTAATCTGATTCCGACAAGGAATAATCGATTCGATTAGTAAGCTTCAACTGCTAGACTGCGCGATATTTTGGTTTGACGTGACTTCCTGAAATCGGATTGAAATTGATTAAAGTTCTATGAAGTCACTGATGATGGTCACTGTTTTTTGATGAAGGCATTCAACAATGCAAGCAGATGAAATTGGTCACATCATTCAACTCGCTATTGCCCCCGTGTTTCTATTAACCGGTGTCGGTACCAATATGCTGGTGCTGACCAATCGCTTGGCGCGAATCATTGACCGCAGTCGTTATCTTGAAGAGCAGCTAGAGAGTTCGGCACCGCTACCCAGCGAGCGGGCTGAACAGCATAGGGGTGAATTGAGTATTTTGTTTCGTCGCGCCAAAAAGATTAATCGGGCGATTTTGTTGTCAACCTCTTGTGCACTGCTGATCTGTGTCGTAGTAGCAGGCTTATTCATCGCAGATGCGCTGAATCTGAAACTGGCCTCGATTATTGCGGGGATGTTTGTGCTGGCAATGATTTCATTAACAGGCAGCTTTGTTTACCTGCTGCGTGAGATCTGGCTGGCTACTGAATTCATGAATGCTCAGCAGAGCGCCCGTCTATTTAACAAGCGGCGTTAGCATCAATGTGAGTAATCAGGCGCAGCGCCATGCGCCTGATGCTTTCTTTCTCTGCTGACTTACAGCGAGTTGATTAATTCGCAGCTTGCCTTGAACAGCGGATGGCTTTCATTACCAAAGCAATCACAAATCGTGAAGTGGTTCTCGTTCTGCAGAGGGACCTCGCGCTCGAACCCATGGTGCCATTGCGACCCGATGAGTGCAGTCTGTCGTTTGAATTCATCTGATTCAAGATCGCCAACTGAGGTGATGAAGGGCGCCGAGGTAGGCTGCGGCATCCAAGCCGGTGATAAGCGCAGCGCGCTGGATTTATCAAGCTTCAAATCAGTATTAATGAATTCAGCATGGCGAACCGGTTCGAGATCATAAAGACCCGACATCAAAACACCCGCCTTGATCAAATCAACCGGTAAGTCCGTGCCGAACACGGGCCAGTGAGCCGCCATCATCATCGCAGCCAAATGGCCCCCTGCTGAATGTCCTGCGATCACAATACGGTTGCGGTCGAAATCCAGGCGGGCTGAGCGGCGATACAGCCAAGCGAGCGCACGTAATTGTTGGCGGGTGATCTCCTCGACGGAGGCGTGGGGCGACAGCGTGTAATTGGTCAGCGCAACGTTGAAACCGGCACGCCGATAGGCCGGAACAATAAACGTGAAATCGGATTTATCCAGCGAGCGCCAATAACCGCCGTGGATGAACACCAGCAGCGGCGCGCCCGCTTGTTCTGCCGGGAAAAAGTCCAGCTGCTCCATCGGCGCACTACCGAATGCCAGATCCAACAAGCCAGCTTCCGATTGTCTTGCCTTTGCGGACTCCTCCTGCCAGCGACGGATGATTTCCGTGTGATCCGGCACGGCGGCACGTGCGTTCAGCTGCTCTGTGTAATACGCAGCTGAGCCAAGTTTTGTGCTGATGGCGTTGTCATTTTTATTGGACATGGGTATCTCCTTGACGGTATCGCAGGCTTATCCGGTGCGGCAGTGATTCGCCTTTTTTGTTGACCATAGGTAAATGACTACTCTACACTAGTCTTGTTTTGGTGCTCGCCTGTCGATTCTGACAGGCAGTTAAACGGGAAACACGGAGCCCACTCCTAAACATCAGGAGCAAGCCAACGTGTGCTGCCCCCGCAACGGTAAGCAAGCGCATGACCCCGGTCATGCAATCGGTTCTCATCACCACTGTGCCAGCGGCATGGGAAGGTCGAACTGATTCGCTTGTTAGCCCGGATACCGGCCAGAGCAGGTGGGAGAGGCGAACGGGGTGGTTCGTCGG
>JAIXQV010000202.1 GCA_027485535.1 Oxalobacteraceae bacterium
CCAACGCCCATCTGGCGGTCGCCTTCAACTGATTTGAAGTCATTCAGGGTCATGATGCCGTGCGCGGCGATGCTATACAGCAGCGCCAACAGCAGCGAGCGCGCACCGGGCATGGCACCGCCGGCCATCACCGCAGCACCCGTCACCCAAGCCAGGCCTTCGTAAGATAAGCCGCAGGCGGCGTTACCCCACCAGCCATTATTTTTTAATCGTAGTGGTGGCGCGCTATACGCCCAAGCCAACACCAAGCCAGCGATTGCGGCACCAAAGCCCCACGGCCCTAGCGCAGTAGCTACCACCAGCGAGAGCAAAGTCCAGATCAGGGCGATGTAAAGTCCCCAGCGACCCGGCATGCGTCCTGAAGGAATCGGACGCTGTGGTTCGTTGATCGCGTCAACATGGCGATCAAACCAGTCATTCACGGCTTGGCTGGTGGCGCACACCATCGGTCCGGCCAGCAAGATGCCAACCGCGATCAGCAGCCATTGCCCATCAAGGGTGACGCCGGATGCGACAACGCCGCAGGCGAATGCCCACATCGGCGGAAACCAGGTGATCGGTTTCAGCAGCTCGGCAACGGCGGAAAAGGTAGGGCGCGCCATGCCAGCGATTTTGCATGGCGGGTTGCCGTGCGTCAACAAAAGTTGACGGTTATGCGGGTGCTTTCGGGTTTACGGACGAGCTATCGCTCGGAGCAGGCCGAGATTCAGCGGTTTCGGGTGAGAAGGTGAGTTACTGCAGCAGAGCAAGCCTAGCGATCCCGGCGCAGGCTGCGATCTGGGGGTTAGCGGATCGGGCTAGTCGCTGCCGAGATTGCCAATGCCGTACTGGCGCAGCTTGACGTACAGGCTCTGGCGCGACAGGCCCAGAATTTCGGCTGCTGTGGCGCGGTTGTCTTGGGTCAGCTTCAGTGCGGCCTGAATGGCTAGTTTTTCGATCAAATCGGTGGTCTCGCCGACGATCTCGCGCAGGGGCACCCGACCTACCAGCTCGGACAACTGCTCAGCCGATTGGGGAATCTCGTGTCGACCGCCCTCATTGCTGAGCCGCCGACCGACATCGCGAATCGTAAAGCCCAAGCCGCCTAGCTCACTGTGCGGCACGGACGCAGCCGAAATCTCAACGGGGATTGAACCGCCGCTCTGGCTACGCAAGGTGGTGGCGAACAGCCGCACGCTACCGCGCTGGCGCAGGTTGGCGAGCAGTACGTTCAGGTCAACACCGGCCCGACCGAGCCAGCGATCCAGCGATTCGCCCAGCGCAAGCTCGGCACGACCGAGTTGGACCATTTCGGCAAAAGCACGGTTGACCGCCAAAACATCGCCGTCATTATTGGTGACGACGAATGCATCCGGGGTCTGCTCCAAGACGCGCAGCACCAGCTCGGCACGCGCATCCGCGCCCGCTGCGGGAGCGGCCAGAGTGCCGCCGATTCTGAGCAAAAACAGCTCGCCCACTTCCTCTTGCATGACCGACACTGCAAGCGAGCAGCGTTGGCCCCCGATCTTGACTGCGATCTGGTCGGGCTGTCCACTCGCATGCACCGTATCGAGTAGCTTGGCCAAAGTAACGCGTGCACCGCCATCGACGCAGTCCAGGACGCTACGTCCGACCACCTTCAGCACAGAGTCGCCGATGATTGCTGCAGCTGCGGGATTCGATTCAATGATTTTCAGGTTCTTGCCGTCCACCACCAGCACACCTTCAGCGGTGAGGTCGAACAGAATTCGGTAGCGTGACTCAAGGTGGCGCAGGCGCAGGTAATCGCGCTCCAGCGCTTGTTGTGCATCCACGAGTTGCTGCTGCAACTCGGCGACAGATCGCAGGTCGCGGCCGAGCGCAATCGTGCGTCCTTTAGGGCCGACGCGTAGCGCACAAAACGAGAGCGGCAGGTCGGGACCATCATTGGTGGCAATGTTGACCTGACGCCAACTGATACGGCCATCGTTGTCGGCTTCTTTCAGCAGGCGGGCGATCTTCGACCGGCTCTCGATGGTGACCGTGTCTTGCCACGCTTTGCCGCTCCAGTTGGCGGCGGCGCTCACATTGGCCAGTACGCCGTTGCTGGAGGAGACGTCGCGAATGACGCCCTGCGCATCCAGCACCAACACCACATCCGCCGAGGCGGACAACAACGCCTCCACCGCATCCGCGCCAAGGCCGGATAAGGATTGTTTCGGGGCGTCGAATTTGGTCACTGAGGCGGCGCTAGCATTAAGTCTCATGGTAACTAGGAATTCCGGTAGTCAAACCAAACCGGATCATACGAGATGTCCGGACTGATTGTGATCGCAATTACTCGAATAATCAACTAAATGAGTCACTTACTAGTGTCAATTTAATCTGACTTCCTTTTGCGCCTGAAGAAACCGTTGCGCTAAAGCAAGGGCTTCCACCGCATCGGTGGAGACGCCATCGGCGCCAAGGGCTTCGCCAAGCTGAGGCTGGCGGAGTAGCAAGGGACCGCCGATCATGACTGACAGGCGCGGGTTGCGTGAGGTCTTGCGGGCGGCAAGGATAGTGCTGCCAAGGTCGTCGATCTCGGCGTCGGTACTGGCCGATAGCGCCAGCACGTCAAACCAATGCGTTGATAGCGATGCTTGAATCAGGCCGGGTTCTGGCGAAGGGATCGCCAGCACGACCCAGCCGTCGCGCCGGAAAAACTCCGCCAGCATCGAGAGGCCGAGGGTGTGCTGCTGGCCTGGCATGGTCGCCATCAGTATGCGTCGCTCGCCACTATGGTCGAGCGAGGAACGCATAGTGCCCGCGTGGAACGAGGGGCTTAATTCATTGAGCATGCTGTGCAGACGGTTCATGCACAGCGTCACTTGCGAGAAGGTGCTCTCATCCGATTCCCACCATGCGCCGAGTAAATGCGCAGCGCCGACGAAAAGGTCCAGGTAGATGACTTCCAGCGGCACGCCGCGCTCGCGGTGGGCTTCTAAAAGTCGCTGTGATGGTTCCGGGCTGCGCTCAAGCAGCGCGCGCGTAAAGGCGTCGACCTCTGCGGGACGAATCTGCTGCCGGCCATTGGCGGCGTCGCGCGGCTTGGCATGGGCATGCATCAGGCGCGGGATAATTTCAGTTTCGACAACATCAAGCAGACGGCTGTCGCCGTCTGGCGCTGCCGCCAAACCCTCGCCTCCGACCGTTTCACTGGTGCGGTGTTTTCTGTCCATTGCGCTCTCCTGCTTGGTCCGGAACCCTTGGAATGCCAGCCGTTAGGCCGAACGAAGCGCGGATTCTCTTTCGGTAGGTTCGTTTAGAACCCGCCGCTCATGGGCGATTGCCCCGAGCGGATTTCATTCGTTTTACGCCGGCCGAATGGTTGCGTCAAGGAAATGCCGAAAAAATGCCCGATTGGCACGAAAGTGTCAACTAATAAAGATGTAAGGTTTAGTTGACATATAATTGCCGTAGGCCTACATTCAGGGAAAAGCTCGTAGGACGGAGGGCATAAAAATGCAACAACGGAGACACGGCACTGAATCGGTACGGCCTCTGTACACCGCAGAGGAGCGGGCCCGTCGCGACGC
>JAIXQV010000020.1 GCA_027485535.1 Oxalobacteraceae bacterium
ACCCAAGGCGCAATATGTCGCGTGCACTTCACGTCATACAAAATGGCACCGCCCGGATGCCGGGTCAGCACGTCCTGCGCAAACAGCATCAACTGCCGATCCGGAAAAATCACTTGGCCGTCTTTGGTCACGACACCAAGCCGATCACCATCACCATCAAAAGCTAGACCGATTTCTGCATCACCCTCGGCCAGCACATCAATCAAATCTTGTAGGTTTTCCAGATGTGCGGGATCGGGATGATGGTTGGGGAAATTGCCGTCGACTTCACAGTAAAGCTCCGTCACCTCGCAACCGAGTACGCGATAGAGGTCGCCGGCAACACTGCCAGCCACACCATTACCGCAATCAATCGCAATCTTCAGCGGGTGCGCAAGTTTGACGTCTGACAGGATGCGCTCAAGATAGGCATCGCGAATACTGTGCTGGGTATACTCACCCTGACCCGTGCTGAAATCCTGCGCGAGGATGCAGCGGTACAGTGATTGAATCGCGTCGCCATAAATCGCAGCTTGCGATAGCACCATCTTGAAGCCGTTGTAGTCGGGTGGATTATGACTACCCGTGACCATGATGCCGCTTTTCGCGGCTAGCTGGTGGGTGGCGTAGTACAGCATCGGTGTCGCCACCATGCCGATATCAATCACATTAATACCGGTTGATTGCAAGCCTTTTGCCAGCGCCGCAGACAAGTCGGGGCCAGACAAGCGGCCATCACGACCAATCACGACGGTGCGCTCACCTGTTGCATGCACCGCAGTACCAAACGCGCGGCCGATCTGCTCTGCAATCGCTGCGTCGAGCGTGCTGCCAAGCACGCCACGAATATCGTAGGCCTTAAAGATGCCGGGGGTCAGGGTCGCTTTACTCATGATGTACTTGGAAGAGAATCTGTTAAGTGAATCTATTAAGTGAATCTATCGGGTGAATTTATCTGTTCAGGCGATCAAGCCAAGGCGTACTTGCATACAAGTCTGCAGCGCGTCATCCCACGCCGGTAGATCGCCAAAGGTATGGCGAAATTTGTCCGTGTTCAGCATAGAATTCGAGGGTCGTTTCGCAGGCGTCGGATACTCGGCAGTGGTGATCGGGCGCAGCTTCGGCTGTCGCTGTACAGACGCATGCGCAAAAATCGCTTGGGCAAAACCAAACCAACTAGTGTGTCCACCCGCACATAGATGATAAATGCCAGATAAGGCCGCTAACTGCGATGGCTCACCCGCATCACGAATGATTGCGGCAGTCGCGTCGGCGATGGTAACAGCCCAAGTCGGCGCGCCGATCTGATCATCTACAATCGCAAGCTCATCGCGGGTCTCGGCAAGCTTCAGCATCGTCAGTAAAAAATTCTTGCTGTGCAGGCCATACACCCAGCTGGTTCTAAGAATCAAGTGAGTACCGCCAACATCGGTAATCGCATGCTCACCAGCCAACTTGCTGCGTCCATACACCGAGAGCGGCGCGGTCGCATCATCCTCCATCCAAGCGCCCTGCTTGCCACCGTCGAACACATAATCGGTCGAGTAGTGAATCAGCGTTGCGCCCAGTCGCTCGCTCTCCTCGGCAATCACACGCGGGGCCTCGGCGTTGATCTGAAATGCAGTTGCCGCATCCAACTCAGCCGCATCGACCGCCGTGTAGGCAGCGGCATTGATAATCATCTGCGGCTGCAGTTCGCGCAATACGGTTCGGATCGCGTCGGGATTGCTCAGATCAAGTTGGGCACGGTCCAAGGTGATCAACTCACCCAAACCTTGAAGTGACTGTGTGAGCGCGGTGCCCACCTGCCCATGTCGGCCGAGCACCAGTATTCTCATGCGTAGGTCTCTGCCTGTACCAGTGGTGTTCCCACTTTATCCTTCGCCGATAACAGAGGTTCACCCTGTAGCGGCCAGGGAATCGCGAGTGCCGCATCATTCCACAGCAGCGAGCGCTCGTGTTCGGGTGCGTAGTAATCGGTGGTCTTGTAAACAAAATCGGCAGATTCACTCGTCACTAAAAACCCGTGCGCAAAGCCCGGAGGTATCCATAGCTGCCGGTGATTGTCAGCGGATAGCGTGACACAAACTGCCTTGCCAAATGTCGGCGACGAGCGCCGCATATCGACACAAACATCGAATACTTCGCCAGCAATCACGCGCACTAGCTTGCCTTGCGGCTGATGAATCTGATAATGCAAACCGCGGAGTACGCCACGCGCCGAGCGCGAGTGATTGTCTTGCACGAAGCTGGGCGAAACTCCGGTGAGTTGCTCGAACTGTCGCTGGTTAAAACTCTCGAAAAAGAAACCACGGGAGTCGCCGAAGACATTCGGCTCAATAATCAGCACATCAGGAATTTCTGTATTAACGATATTCATGAATCAGAATACTTTTTCCTGTAGCAGCCGCAAAAGGTATTGACCATATTCATTTTTCTTCATCGGTTCAGCTAGCTTTTCAAGTTGAGCGGCATCGATGTAATGCTTGCGGAATGCTACTTCTTCCGGACACGCCACCTTCAAGCCCTGGCGCTTTTCTAGCGTGGCGATGAACTGGCTAGCATCAAGCAAAGACTCATGGGTACCTGTGTCAAGCCACGCCATACCACGCCCCATCACCTCGACTTGTAGCTGATCTTGGGTGAGATAGGTACGATTAACATCGGTGATCTCCAACTCGCCGCGCGCTGAAGGCTTGATCGATGCGGCAATATCGCACACTTGGGTGTCATAAAAATACAACCCGGTTACTGCGTAATTAGATTTCGGTTGCAACGGTTTTTCTTCGATGCTGTTGGCACGCCGGTTCTCATCAAACGCCACGACACCATAGCGCTCAGGATCAGTCACGTGATAAGCGAACACGGTAGCGCCAGCGTCACGGCGATTGGCGGCATTCAGTTTTGCATCTAGCTCGTGGCCATAGTAGAGGTTATCGCCAAGTATCAGCGCCGATGGCTGCTGGCCGACAAACTCGCGGCCAATAATGAAGGCTTGCGCGAGTCCATCGGGTGAAGGCTGCACTGCGTAGCTGAGATTCAGGCCCCACTGGCTACCGTCGCCGAGCAGTTGTTGGAAGCGCGGCGTGTCCTGCGGTGTCGAGATCAATAGAATATCGCGCATACCCGCCAGCATCAGGGTGGTCAGCGGGTAGTAAATCATCGGCTTGTCGTACACCGGTAGCAGCTGCTTCGATACGGCCATGGTGGCAGGGTATAGCCGTGTGCCGGAACCACCGGCCAGAATAATGCCGCGTCGGTTCATGCTTTTGTCTCCTGACGCTGTTCGTAGTTTTTCGTCATCCATTGTTGATACTCGCCCGACTGTATCTTGCGCACCCATTCTTGATGGTCGAGATACCACTGCACGGTTTTACGCATGCCACTTTCGAAGGTCTCCCGTGGCCGCCAGCCGAGTTCACGCTCGATTTTGCGCGCATCGATGGCATAGCGACGATCATGCCCGGGACGGTCGGTCACGAATTGGATTTGTGCTTTATACGATTGCGCAGCGGGCTTGAGTTCATCGAGCAAGGCGCACAAGGTGTGCACCACATCGAGGTTGGCTTTCTCATTCCAACCGCCGATGTTGTAGGTTTCGCCGAGTTGCCCTGCTTCCAGTACACGACGTAGCGCAGCGCAGTGATCTCCCACATAAAGCCAGTCGCGCACTTGCTGACCATCGCCGTAAATCGGTAGCGCCTTGCCAGCCAGTGCATTAGCGATGATCAGCGGTATCAACTTCTCGGGGAATTGCAGCGGCCCATAGTTATTCGAGCAATTGCCAGTCACCACGGGCAAGCCGTAGGTGTGATGCCAAGCCCGTACCAGGTGATCGCTGGCCGCTTTCGACGCGGAGTACGGACTGTTGGGTGCGTAGGGCGTCGTTTCTGAAAACGCAGGGTCGGTTGGCGATAGCGTACCGAAGACCTCGTCGGTAGAGACATGCAGAAATCGGAAAGCTGTCTTGGCTGCATCGTCTAGCGTGCCGACGTAAGCACGCGCGGCCTCCAACAGGCTGAAGGTACCGTCGACATTGGTACGAATGAAATCACCGGGACCATGGATAGACCGATCCACATGGCTCTCGGCTGCGAAGTGAACGATGGCGCGGGGCTTGTACTTGTCGAGCAGCGAAGATACCAGCGCGCGATCGCAAATATCGCCGTGTACAAACAGGTGGCGCGTATCGCCCTGCAAGGTGCTCAGGTTATCCGGATTACCGGC
>JAIXQV010000139.1 GCA_027485535.1 Oxalobacteraceae bacterium
ACGCTCCAGACCCATGTCGATCGCCACAGGGTGCATGGACTCAAGGTGGGCGAGCCATTGGTTTAATGACGGTGACTCAGACATAGCGGAATTCAGTAGCGAAGGGGCTGAATCCCGGCAGGCGCCGGGAAGACAATTGAAAAGCGGTCAGACACTAATAAGATCATCCCGGCGCAGTCTGGGATCCAGAGATATCGAGGGAAACCCAGGGATCACACACTGCTTCAGTCATCCGAGACAAAGGCACTTTCAGACAGCCAGTGCGCAGGCTTGACGCACTAGGCAAGCACTTCAGCCGGCTGGTTCTGCAGCAACGCAAGCAGCTGTGCGATCTCTTCACGCATCTTGCGCCGGTCGACGATCATGTCGATCGCACCTTTTTGCAGAATGAACTCCGAGCGCTGAAAACCCTCAGGCAGTTTCTCGCGCACCGTGTTCTCGATCACGCGCGGACCGGCAAAGCCAATTAATGCTTTAGGCTCAGCGATCACTACATCGCCCATGAAGGCGAAGGAGGCAGAAACACCGCCCATAGTCGGATCGGTCAGCACCGAGATAAATGGTAGCTTTTTCTCGGATAACTTGGTCAGCATGGCGGTCGTTTTTGCCATTTGCATCAGCGACAGCAGACCTTCTTGCATGCGCGCACCACCGGTTGCGGTAATGCAGATGAACGGGACTTTTTGCTCAAGCGCTGTCTGTGCAGCGCGCACAAAGCGCTCGCCGACGACCGAGCCCATCGAGCCACCCATAAACTCAAACTCGAAACACGCTACCACCACCGGTACCGACAAAATCGCACCACCCATCACGATCAGCGCATCCGTCTCACCCGTGGCTTCGATCGCAATCTTCAGTCGGTCTGGGTATTTCTTGCTGTCTTTGAACTTCAGGGTATCAACCGGCAACACCTCCTGCCCGATTTCATACCGCCCCTCATGATCGAGCAGCGCGTCGAGTCGTTCGCGCGCGCTAATCCGCATGTGGTGGTCGCACTTGGGGCAGACATGCTGGTTAGTCTCAAGATCGGTTCGATACAGCACCGATTCACAGGATGGACACTTGACCCACAGGCCCTCGGGTACCGAGCGACGGGTTTTGGGGTCGGAACGCTGAATCCGTGGGGGGAGGAGTTTCTCAAGCCAGCTCATGGGGCTCTCTTTCTGAGGGCGGCGCGGGGACCGAGTTGCGCCGAATTGTACCCGCGGCAGCGGGTACCGGGCTAGCTTAGCAAGGAGTTAACAAACGAGAAACATTGAAACTATCAGCATCAAGCGACAAGCTCATCCATCGCCTTCCTGATACCGGTCAGGAATTCCCGCACCGCATCCACGGCCTGGTCTTGTGGCGTGTTTTCCAGCTCCTGAATGATGCGGCTACCGATCACGACCGCGTCCGATACCGAGGCCACTGTCTTCGCCGTGGCGGCATCGCGAATACCGAAGCCAACGCCAATGGGCAACTTCACATGCTGGCGGATCGCGGTGATGCGCTCCGACACCTCAGTGGTGTCGATATGACCCGCGCCCGTCACGCCGCGCAGGGAAACGTAATAGCTGAAACCGCTGCTGATCTTTGCCACTTGCTTGATGCGTGCCTCGGTTGACGTCGGCGCCAGCAGGAAGATCAGATCCATGTCCTGCGCGCGCAACTTGTCGGCGAATTCCTGCGCCTCTTCCGGGGGGTAATCCACCACGATAGCGCCATCTACGCCGGCCGCTTTTGCCTCAGAAACAAAACGATCAATACCGAGGCGCTCGATCGGGTTGGCATAACCCATTAACACCACCGGGGTATTGGGGTCATCACGACGAAACACGCGCACGTACTCGAGCACATCGCGCATACCCACATTGAACTTGAGCGCGCGCTCGTTGGCACGTTGTATCACCGGGCCTTCGGCCATTGGATCAGAGAATGGCACACCCAGCTCGAGGATATCAACGCCGCTCTCGACCATCGCATGCATCAGCGGCACCGTGAGCTCGGGTGCAGGATCACCGGCTGTAATGAAGGTAATCAGTGCCTTTTTCTTTTTCGCTTGCAGGGCGTCGAAGGTTTGCTGGATTCTGGACATATCAATTCGAATTAAATACTTTTACGAAGTTCATGTATCCGCTCGCGAAGTTTAGCGAGCGGTTCGAGTAAGGTTCAATTCCGGCTAGAGAAGCGCGGTCGACCATGACGCAGAACGCGCATCACTGGTCGAACCGCATTACCGGCTAGTGGGCAGATCCGTGCTTGTCGTATTCTTGGACGGTGTGCATATCCTTGTCACCACGACCCGACAGATTTACCAGAATGGTTTTGTCTTTCGGTAGCGTCTTGGCGAACTGGAACGCGTACGCAATCGCATGGGCCGTTTCGAGCGCCGGAATAATGCCCTCGATACGACAGCAATCATGAAACGCCTTGATGGCATCGGCATCAGTGACGCTGACATACTCTGCACGGTGAGAATCTTTGAGCCAAGCATGCTCGGGGCCGACACCCGGGTAATCCAGTCCGGCAGAAACCGAATGCGTTTCAATGATCTGACCGTTCTCGTCTTGCAAGAGATAGGTTCGGTTGCCATGCAAAACGCCGGGGATACCACCACTTAGCGAAGCCGAATGTTTACCGGTGGCGATGCCCTCACCCCCCGCCTCGACACCAATCAGCTGTGTCTCAGGATGCGCCAGATAGGGATGGAAGATGCCCATAGCATTCGAGCCACCACCAATACACGCCATCACATAATCCGGCTGACGCCCCGTCATCTCGGGCATCTGCTCGCGGCACTCGTTGCCGATCACTGATTGGAAATCGCGCACCATCATCGGGTATGGATGCGGGCCCGCGACAGTACCGATGATGTAGAAAGTATTTTCGACATTCGTCACCCAGTCGCGCATGGCTTCGTTCAAGGCATCCTTCAATGTCTTCGAGCCTGACTCAACCGGCACCACGGTGGCGCCCAGCAGCTGCATACGGTAAACGTTTTGAACCTGACGTTTGACGTCTTCTGCGCCCATGTACACCACACACTCCAAACCAAAGCGCGCACAAATCGTGGCAGTCGCTACACCGTGCTGACCGGCGCCAGTCTCCGCGATCACGCGCGGCTTGCCCATGCGCCTCGCGAGCAAGGCCTGGCCGATCACGTTGTTGATCTTGTGCGCACCCGTGTGGTTCAGGTCTTCGCGCTTGAAATAAACCTGCGCACCGCCGTTTTCCTGCGACCAACGCTTGGCGTGGTAAATCGGGCTCGGGCGGCCGACGAAATGCTTGAGCTCGTAATGGAATTCTTCCAGAAACTCGGGGTCGTGCTGATAGTGCGCGTAGGCCGCTTTCAGATTCTCCAAAGCATAGGTGAGGGTTTCGGAGACGAAGCTTCCGCCATAAGGGCCGAAGTGTCCTGACGCGTCCGGGTATTGGTACGCGCCTACATGCGTGGGATTGTGATCCATGGGTGCCTCTTCATTGCCGGGTTACTCGTGGTCCGCGCTGCGGACCGCTGCGATGAATGCGCGCATCAGCGCGACATCCTTCACGCCCTTGGCAGATTCAATGCCACTACTGACATCAACCGCGTGCGGGCGCAACTGACGCACTGCGCCAGTCGCATTTTGCGCGTTCAAGCCACCACTCAAAACGGCCCGATGCGCGAGTTCTGCGGGAATGAGAGACCAATCGAATACCTTTCCAGTGCCACCGTAAGCGTCACTCCACGTATCGAGCAGCAACCCGGCGAATAACGGGCTGGACGTACGGTAAGCGGCTTCGAATTCTAACAAATCTGGCGCTTTCATTTCTGGCCTGATCCGCAACGCGCGCAAGAACGGACGCCGCACCTGCTGCGCAATCTCGGCGCACTGCGCAGGCGTCTCGTCGCCATGAAATTGTAATATTGATATCGGCGCAGCGTCGATGCAGGCCTGCACTTCCGCCAGTGTCGGGTTAACGAACAACCCAACCGTGCTGATGAACGCCGGCAGCTGCGCCAGTAACGGGGCTGCCTGCTGCGGGCTTAGGTAGCGTGGTGATGGCGGATAGAACACCAAACCGATGGCATCTGCGCCCAGCGCCACAGCCTCCGCTACATCCGACGGGCGGGTCAGACCGCAAAGCTTGATCCGGGTTCGTGCGCTCATGTTGGGTTAGTTGAGTATTGGCTCAGTTGAAAGGCAGTTCGAAGGGGAGCGTGTGCGGCGGGCCGTCCTCTTGCGGCAAACCCCAGCGCGCATCGTAGTCGACTTTCGCCAGATACAAGCCGTCCGGGCTGAAAGTCGGCGCGGCGAGTTCACGATCGCGGCTGGCAAGCAATTCGCCTATCCATGCTTGCGGACGGTTGCCGGTTCCGACTTGGATCAAGGAGCCGACGATGTTTCGCACCATATGCTGCAAAAATGCGTTGGCGCGGAGCGTTACGATAATCGTATCGCGATGTCGAGTCACCGCCACCGAGTACATCGTGCGCAGCGGCGAAGCAGCCTGACATTCCGCGGCACGAAAGGCGGAGAAATCCTGCTCTCCCAACAAGGCTTGCGCTGATGCGTGCATAGCATCCGCATCCAGCGCTCTGAACACCCAACCTGCACGCCCGGCCCACAAGGGCGATCGAACCAGATGGTTATAGATCACATAATGGTAGGTACGCACCAAGGCAGAAAAGCGCGCATGAAACCCTTCATCGCCACCGGGCACCTCAGCCGCCCAGCGCACCGCAATCGAAGCGGGAAGAAAAGCGTTGACACCCCTCACCCAGGAAAAAGACTCGCGCGTGATGTCGGTATTAAAGTGCACCACTTGGCCGAGCGCATGTACGCCGGCGTCGGTGCGGCCGGCGCAGGTCGTGGGCAATGCGCACTGACAGAACTTTGCCAGCGCCTGCTCCAGGCGGTCCTGCACAGTCTGCCGGTGCGGCTGAGTCTGCCAGCCTTGCCAAGGCGTACCGTCGTACTGAAGGCCGAGTGCGATGCGTCTCAAGTGGCTTAGAAAGTAGTGGCCCGCGAGTGGGCCGGGAGCGCGCGATTCTACGCCAGTTGCAGCAGCAGAGCCTGTGCACGCTGGGCTAGCTCTGGATCACGCGCGCTCGCTACCTCGGTGAGTAAATCACGCGCACCCGCGTGATCGCCGATTTCCTTGCAGGCGAGCGCAAGCTCAAGCTTGGTGCTCAGCACCGAGCTACTGACCGGTCCCTGAGTGACTGGCGCCATCCTCGTGGTGGGTGGTGCGCTCTGGGTTGCTATCGGCTCGAGCGAGAAATCGATTAAATGCGATGTGTCGCCCATCGCCTTTTCATTGATCGGCTTGTCATTGATCGTTTTTCCGCTGATCGGCGTATTGCTGATCCCTGTATTGCTGCCTAATGCTTCGCCGACGATCATGCCATTCGCATTCGTGCGGCTCACATACGGGTTACTGCCGTTCTGACTTCGCGGGGTTGATGCCGCCACAGCATCGACGCTACTAGTCACGGATTTGTACAGGTGATTATCTGGCTCCAATGACTGTCCGATCTGGGCGGCGCGCGCCCAATCCGGCCCCTGACCATGGGTCAGTAAGCGTAGCTCAGCGGCTACCGTACCGAAGCGCTGATGATCATTTCGTGTGGCATAAATCTCAAGCAGCTTGACCCGCAAGGCATGTCGCTCCGGATGCGCGCGCATGGCATCAAGCAGAATTTCTTCCGCTTGCTCATCGCGCCCATAAGCGATGTAAACATCGGCCTCGGCAACGGCATCCACCTCGCGCATATCGATCTGGCTGACCGAGGGCACGAAGTTCGAGTGGAACACACTATGCGCAGTATCGATCTGCCTCCCGCCAGCCTCCCCAATCACGGTGGGTGACATGGTTGGCTCAATTGGGCTTGGGTCGAGTGCATCACCCGCTGCGCTTTTACGGCGTTGTCGACGCCAAAGTAGCGCAATCACGAGCAAGCCGACGGCTGCGCTTGCAGTAACTATCGGGTCGAGCTGGGTGAGCGCGAAAACATCCTCGGTAATCGTCGATGGCAACGCGGCTGGTGCTGGCGCT
>JAIXQV010000023.1 GCA_027485535.1 Oxalobacteraceae bacterium
AGGCGCTAATGCATAGCGCAGGAAATAGCTGGGTGGTCGAGCATGATATTCCCTCGATTTTTGAGGGCCACTACGACCCCAGCTTTTCACTAGCCTTGTGCTGCAAAGATCTGTCACTGGTGAATCAGATCGCCGAGCAGCAGGGCTATACCCTCACCATGGGGCGCCATGCGCAGGCCGTATTCGAGCGTGCGCGTCAGGTCTACGGCGACGATGCCGCCGAACTTCATGTGGTGCGCCTGCTCGAGCAGCAGGTAGGGCTTTACCTGCGCCCACCGCACGGACAGGCGGGTGGTGACGAGAAGGCCGCCTAAGATGCGTCGTCAACCCGAGTTAATGCGCGAGGCCCACCAGCATATGCCGCAAGGCGTTGCTGAGAACTACCGCTACTGGGGTGATGACAAAACCGTGTTCGTCAGCAGCGCCAAAGGCTGTCGGCTGACTGATTGCGATGGCAAGCAATATGTCGATTTCCGACTGGGCTACGGGCCCATCATTCTCGGCTACCGCGATGAACGAGTAGATGCCGCCGTCGTCGAGCAAATCACGCAGCGCGGTACCTTGTCAGGCTTCGCGACTGAACTGGATACCGAGGTAGTACAGCAGGTCAAGGCGCTATGCCCCAATGTGCAGAAGATGCGGTTTGCGAACTCCGGTACCGAGGCGGTAATGGGCGCGGTTCGGACCGCACGCGGTTTCACCGGGCGTGATCGTGTGGCGATCGTCGAAGGGGCTTTTCATGGCCTGTACGACGAGATGATGTGGAAATCTGATATCGAAGCCTGGGATCCGGCCAGTGGCACTCAGCCTGAGGTGATTCCCTTCGGTGCCGGCATTCCACGGCGCGCGCGCGAATTACTCGACCTGATACAGATGAATGATGACGAGGGTTTGGAGCAGCTGTTTCAATCCCGTGGCGAGCAACTGGCCTGTGTCATCCTCGAACCCATCATCGGTAACGCGGGGAGTATCTCAGCGACCCCAAAATGGCTGGCGCGACTGCGCGAGCTCTGTACGCAATACGGCACCTTGCTGCTGATTGATGAAGTGAAGACCGGGTTTCGCGTTGCAGCCGGTGGCGCACAACAGTTGTATGGCATCTACGCTGATTTATCCACTTACGCCAAGGCGATGGGCAATGGCTACCCGGTGGCAGGATTCGGTGGCCGTGCGGATGTGATGGATAAAGTCGGCTCGCATCGTGGTGGTGTGGTTCATGGTGGTACCTACACCGCGAACCTGATCGCGCTCTCCGGCGCCCACGCAACACTGTCTATCCTCACGCACACCAATGCGCTAACGACGATTAATTCGGTTGGCGAAAAAATCCAAGCCGCGCTCGGACG
This sequence comes from Oxalobacteraceae bacterium, assembly GCA_027485535.1. Lineage (GTDB taxonomy): Bacteria > Pseudomonadota > Gammaproteobacteria > Burkholderiales > Burkholderiaceae_D > Pernthalerella. The sequence continues at coordinate 1,347 of JAIXQV010000023.1, forward strand.
CGTATTCACCGCCGCCGGTATTGCGCATGCCTTCGCCGGACCCGACGCGATGTTCGGCGTCCATTTCACCGAGACGGTGCCGACCAGCTACCGCGACTGGCGAAAAACCGATAGCCGGCTTTACCGCGAGTTTGCCTGGAACTTAATTGATCGCGGCATCATGCTCGAGCCCGATTCGCGCGAGCCGTGGTTTATCTGCGAGGCGCACCAAGACCTTGATATAGGCTGGCTTGAGGAGATGGCCACTGATGCGCTGAAAGCCGCGCTAGTGGCTACGTAGTTATCAAAACAGCTAACCCACGAGACCACCAGCCATCGCCCTACTCAACCACGACGGCACTATTTTCTAGCACGATGATTTTTTCACCTGTGCGCAAATAAAGCTCGATGATTTCTGAACTGCTGGACTCCAGCATTTGACCCCGGCAAGCGTAGTCCCTGCGCAGAATTTTTTCGGTACCCTTACGCTTTACGTCGGCGATACCAATACTGTTGGCTTTGCTGCATTCAGGGTTGTTGCTATTGCCAGTCACGGGATCCGTCAGTTCCGACGCTCGACGGGCGTCCGTACCACCCCCGCCACCGACAGGATCGCTCTGCGCCGCTGTGCTGCCTGACGCGAGCACCAGCGTCAAGCTGAGGAGGGATGCAGCAAGCTTCAGCGTCGTCTGCGTGATTCGGTGAGTTGGTATCGAATTATTCATTGAAAAATACACCTTAAAGTTAAACAGCTATTCGCCGCTTGATTTCACTTACGCGATGACTGCTTGCGCTGCTCTATTCAAGACCAGCAAGGCTGACATAGCTTGTTTTCCTAGGGTCTCTTTTAGCCCTTAATGCTGCATCTCATCCAGCAAGCCTTGTTTGCGGATGAATGCAACGACTTCTGCTACGCCTTCGCCTTGCCTGAGATTGGTAAAGATAAATGGCCGATCGCCGCGCTGTTTTTTTGCATCCGCGGCCATAATCTCCAAATTGGCACCCACATGCGGCGCTAGGTCCGTCTTGTTGATGATGAGAAGGTCTGAGCGGGTGATGCCAGGGCCGCCCTTACGCGGGATTTTTTCGCCACCCGCCACATCAATCACGTAAATCGTCAGATCAGACAACTCCGGACTGAAAGTGGCTGCAAGATTGTCGCCACCCGACTCCACCAGAATAAGATCAAGATCAGGAAAATCAGCGCTCATGCGAGCGATCGCCTCCAGATTAATAGAGGCATCTTCACGAATCGCTGTATGCGGGCAGCCGCCGGTTTCTACACCCATCAGCCGCTCTGCCGGTAGCGCGTCTGCGCGCAGCAAAATCTCCATATCTTCTTTGGTGTAGATGTCATTCGTGATGACGGCCATTTCATAGTGGCTGCGCATTTGTTTGCACAGCATCTCGCACAGTGCGGTTTTACCAGAGCCAACAGGGCCACCGATACCAACGCGTAGAGGATTAGGAGTGCTCATGGAGATTCTTTAGGGAGTGAAAGTATTACGAGCGATAAAGCCGAGAGTATTGCACTTCATGCTGCATGGATAGCAGCGACAAGCCCGGCGTCCAATTCGATAAATCTTCGTCTGCAATCGTGCGCGCGGTCTGCGCAGCGGCTTCAATCGGTGAGCGTAGCGACAGTAACAGACGCTGGCCGGCGACCTGTCCGAGCGGCACTGATTTTACGCAGGCGAGTACTTGGTTCTCTGCCCATGAAAACAGCATACCCAGCAGCGCATCTTCGGTAGGCACTTGCAGCGCAACGGTTGCAGCGGCAAGTGCAGTCGGATACGGCAGCTCTGCCAGCGGCGGCAGTAGTTCAATGGGCGCTGGATTATCCGGCGCCAATTCCTGTAACAGCTTCCCGAGCGAGTAGCCCATTTGTAGGGTCTCGGCACGAAACTCCGCGCTGTCACGCGAGGCAAGGAACATCTCGTTCCAGTAACGCACCTGCTCGGCATCATGCGCGGTGAAGGCCGCCATCAAGCGCACGGTAACCGGTGCTTCGAGGCGCGCGACGACTTCTTCCAGCATACAAATAATCCAGTCGCGTGCAGTCGCTTCATCATGGACGACACCCGCCTGCATCGCCGCTTCCAGCCCTTGTGAATAGCTATAGGCACCAACGGGCAAAGAAGGGCTGCAAAGCTGCAGCAGATGCAGCAAGGCAGCGGCAGGACGGTGAGCGCTAGCGTTCACGATGGTTCGCCGGGACGATGAATTTTTTGCCGAACCGGGATCGGTGCGAGTGCATGATGATGATGGCCGTGATCACCATGATGATGATGACCACCACCGTAAGCGCCGGCTTCGGGCTCAAAAGGCGCATGCTCCTCGGTGACCGTAGCGCCTAGGCCAACCAGCATCTCACGCAGCACAGCGTCTTTGCGGATGCGCAACCAGCCGTCACCGACTTGTGCTTGCGTATGACGATTCCCCAAGTGAAAAGCACAGCGCAGAAGCGCGTGTGGCGAGCTGCAGCTGACACGGTAGGTGGCCTCATCAGCCGCACGAATCCGGACGATACGACCATCATCGCCTTTTAATAAATCACCATCGCGCAGCACGGTGCCGCGTACAGTGAGTACCGCCACCTCTTCACCCGAGTTGAGTGCGGCACGCTGCCGACTTTTCTCGCGCAGTTCGTAGGGAAGCACGAGCTCGCCATCGATGGTGTCGGCACTGTCTATTTTGGTGTGAAGGGTCAGCATGTGTAAAAACTTCAAATTCAGAACAGAAAATAGCGCTGCGCCATCGGTAGCACCGTAGCGGGTTCGCACACCAGCAACTCGCCATCGGCGCGCACTTCATAAGTCTCTGGGTCGACTTCCATCACCGGCGCGTAGGCGTTATGAATCATGTCGGACTTACGCAGCTGTCGCATACCCTTCACTGCTTCCACCGATTTATTCAGTTTGAGTTTGTCCGCAATACCTGCCTTCAGTGCCGCTTGCGAAACAAAGGTGAATGAGGTTTTCAGACCGCCACCATAGGCGCCGAACATCAAGCGGTAATGCACCGGTTGGGGCGTGGGGATCGAGGCATTGGGGTCGCCCATCGGTGCGGCAGCGATCATGCCGCTCTTCAGGATCATCGACGGCTTCACCCCAAAGAAAGCCGGCTTCCAAAGCACAATATCTGCCAGTTTGCCGGTTTCAATCGAGCCCACCAAATGCGAAACGCCATGCGTGATCGCAGGATTAATGGTGTACTTCGCCACGTAACGCTTGGCGCGGAAGTTGTCATTGCGGTGGCTGTCTTCTTTTAAAGCGCCACGTTGCACCTTCATCTTGTGCGCGGTTTGCCAGGTACGCATGATCACTTCACCCACTCGACCCATGGCTTGCGAGTCGGATGACATCATCGAGATCGCGCCCAGGTCATGCAAAATATCTTCGGCAGCGATGGTCTCGCGACGGATACGCGATTCAGCGAAGGCAATGTCTTCCGTAATTGCAGCATCAAGGTGGTGACACACCATCAGCATGTCGAGATGTTCATCGAGTGTGTTGTGAGTATATGGTCGTGTGGGATTGGTGGAAGACGGCAGTACATTCGGTTGGCCGACCGCCGCAATGATGTCAGGCGCGTGACCACCACCGGCACCTTCGGTATGGAAGGTATGAATCGTTCTGTCTTTAAAGGCGGCGAGCGTGTGCTCTAAAAAACCGCCTTCATTCAAAGTGTCGGTGTGAATCGCTACCTGAATATCCATTTTGTCAGCCACCGATAAACAGTTATCGATGGCTGCCGGTGTCGAGCCCCAGTCTTCATGCAATTTCAGCCCAATCGCGCCAGCGCGGATTTGTTCTTCCAGCGGTAGCGGCAGACTGACATTACCTTTGCCCAGAAATCCCAGGTTCATCGGGAACGCATCCGCAGCGCTCAGCATGGAATGAATATGCCAAGGCCCCGGGGTACAGGTCGTCGCTGCAGTGCCAACCGCCGGACCGGTGCCGCCACCGATCATGGTGGTCACACCCGACATCAGCGCTTCTTCGATTTGTTGCGGGCAGATGAAATGAATATGCGTATCGATGCCACCGGCGGTGATGATCATGCCTTCACCCGCAATGATCTCGGTTGCACCCCCAATCGCCATCGTGACATTCGGTTGAATATCCGGATTACCCGCTTTACCAATCCCTGCGATGCGGCCAGCCTTGATGCCGATATCCGCTTTCACGATGCCCCAGTGATCCAGAATGATGGCATTGGTGATGACCGTATCCATCACATCTTTATGGGCCCGTTGTGACTGACCCATACCATCACGAATCACTTTGCCACCACCGAATTTCACTTCTTCGCCATAGGTGGTGTGATCATGCTCGATCTCGATGAACAGTTCAGTATCCGCCAAGCGCAAACGGTCGCCGGTGGTGGGGCCGAACATTTCGGCATAGGCCTTGCGAGAGATCGTGCTCATCGAGTTGCCCCTTTCAGCTTGCCCATCACCTTGCCATTGAAGCCGTACACTTTGCGGTCACCGGCGAGGTCGACTAATTCAATCGTACGTTCTTGTCCGGGTTCGAAACGCACAGCAGTACCAGCAGCAATATTCAGTCGCATGCCGTAGGCAATCGAGCGATCAAACTGCAAGGCTGGGTTGGTCTCATAAAAATGAAAGTGCGATCCGACTTGTATCGGGCGATCGCCACTGTTCGCGACGGTGACGGTCGCTGTTCTGCGACCGGCATTCAGGGTGATTTCACCTGGTTCAATCAGCATTTCACCGGGAATCATGTGCTACTCCTAATGCGTTAACACTCATAGTAAGAATCCGCCTTGCGAGCCAGGTGAAGCACAGTCACAGCTTCTTCACCAACCTGATAAAACGGCATTTAGGGAATTGGGTTGTGCACAGTCACGAGTTTGGTGCCATCGGGGAAAGTCGCCTCGACCTGTACATCAGGAATCATCTCTGGCACGCCTTCCATCACATCATCGCGTGTGAGGATCTGCGCACCCTCTGACATTAACTGCGCAACCGTCTTGCCGTCACGCGCGCCTTCCATGATGGCTGCTGTAATCAGTGCAACTGCTTCCGGGTAATTCAGCTTGAGTCCGCGCGCTTTGCGCCGCTCGGCGAGTAAAGCAGCGGTGAAGATCAGCAACTTGTCTTTTTCGCGTGGTGTCAGTTCCATCGATATTCCTTCAACAAACCGTTACGTCATCCAGATACGCAGCGCGTTGGATTCTCGTCCGAGCAGGGCCGGACGTAAAACTTTCCAAGCTGCCATCATTACTTGCCGCGCCACTTCACTACGGTCACCCAGATAGCGCACCATCAGCAGCGACTTCATTTGTGTCGCGCCAAATTGTGCCTCAGGCTCGGCGAGCGGAGCGATCGCTGCGCGTACTGCATCAATTAAATCTCTTTGTGGGGGCGCCCCCACGCACAGCAAACTTGCGCATACCGTGTGACCCGCCAAGCTCAGTGCGCCTGTCATTGCTGCGCTGCCACCAAGCAAAGTACCCTGCTCTAACCATAGCAACTTGCCATCAACACGCACCGCGTAGCGCTGTCGCACTCTGCCGCTGCTGAACCGCTCGCCCGAGGCCGTGCGACCAAAGCAGAGCATCTCACATCCAATGAAACGCGCGTCGGCGTGCAGGTTGATCTCATTATTGAGCACGACATCGGCTTGATTGAAAAGTATGGTTTCTTGGGGCAGCCACTCGACTGCCGCGCCGGCCTCCACATCAATCTGGATATGTTGTCGTGCCACGTAACCGTTCGCGCGATACCACTTCGCCGCACCCGGCGTCGATAGTAGCGCTTGCGCGTTTTTACCCGCATTCACCTGTATGCGGAGTTCATCGCCGCCCACCACGCCACCGGGTGGATGCACGATCACTGCGTGGCAGCAGTCGGGACCTTCCGGGTAGAGCGGCTTTTGTACTAGCAGCGGGCCGAAGTGCTCGCGGCGCACAAGTCGGGTCGTGGCGTTGTCAGATTCGAATTGAAGTTTGAGTGTGCCGAGCAGTGGCGCATGCTTCATCGGTTTGGCCACCGCTGAAGTATTTAGCGCTTGATCATCGGCTGCGGCGAGTTCATGCCCGTTTGAATAGAGAAGATGCGTTGTCATTACGGATGATCAGTTGTCATTAAAGATAATGAGCTTTAACTATTGGTGTGCTGTCATTAACCAAGATCAGTTGTCATGGTTAATGCAGGCGCGGCGAAAGTTTAAGCTGAAAGATTTAATTTTGATAAGCCGCATAAGATGTCCGATTTGGTGCGCACGCACACAGTTTGCCTCAAGATTGCTCAGTCAATTTAAAGGGTTGCTCTGTTGCGGTGCAGCGCTTTGATTGATTCAGCTTTCCTGAAAAAAGGATTCAGAATATCTTTTCCATATTCAATCATTGTTTTTGCTGAGGGATATTGACAAAGGATTTTTTAACAGCGTACTCTCTGAACATCCTGCAGAACAGCAGGATCACAATACGAAGTCTCCCAGCCAAAAATGCCTGAGAGACTTACCGGCGAAAATGCCCCGATTGAGTGCTAGCTCGTCTGGGCATTTTTTTTGCATGTCGGAGAACTGCCTGCGGCGGCGATTGCCGAAGTGTTTGTGATGGTTGTTCATGTGATGTCGTTCTTGAACCAAAAGGTAGAGGACACAGAGTTGCACCTGGCCCGAACCTAAGCAGCAGCGTATGCCTGAAGGCATTTTGATTGAAGTTACCAACCAACCTAAGGGGTAAAAATGTCCAACAAAACAAGAGATCCGAGCACGCTGGAAAGTCTGTCCCGCCGTGAAGCCATCGGCAAGCTCGGCGTTACCGCAGCCGCCATTGCTGGCGTTATCCCGGGAACCATGTTGTTCTCACGCGAGGTCGCTGCTGCCGACAAAGTAAAAGTCGGTATTCTGCATTCTCTGAGCGGCACGATTGCGATCGCTGAGAAATCGGTGGTCGACGCAGAGATGCTGGCGATCGAGCAGGTCAACAAGGCCGGCGGCGTGATGGGCAAGCTGATCGAGCCGGTGATCGAAGACGGCGCCAGCGACTGGCCGACCTTCGCCGAGAAAGCGCGCAAGCTGCTCGAAAAAGACAAGGTTGCAGCGGTGATGGGTTGCTATACCTCCGCCTCCCGCAAAGCAGTGCTGCCAGTGTTCGAGAAGCTGAACGGTCTGCTGTACTACCCAACGTATTACGAGGGTCTCGAGCAGTCGCCTAACATCATGTACACCGCACAGGAAGCGACGCAGTCGGTCATTTCCGCGATGGAGTGGCTGTATGCGAACAAGGGCAAGTCCTTCTACATGATCGGCTCAGACTACATCTGGCCACGTACCACCATCAAGATCGCGAAGGCAACGCTGGCACGTCTCGGCGGCAAGCTGGTCGGTGAGGGTTACTACCCACTCGGCCACATCGAGTTCTCGTCTGAAATCAACAAGATCAAGGCTGCCAAGCCAGATGTCATCCTGAACTGCGTGGTGGGTGGCTCGAACGTTGCGTTCTTCAAGCAGTTGACTGCAGCTGGTATCAACGGCAAGAACCAGACGGTGCTCTCGCTGGCTGTCTCGGAAGAGGAAGTGTCAGGTATCGGCGCCGCCAACACCGCAGGCACACTGACCTGCATGGGTTACTTCCAAGGCCTCGACAACCCAGAGAACAAGAAGTTTGTCTCCGAGTTCAAGAAGAAGTACGGCGCCGACCGCGTCACTGGCGACACACTGGCTTGCGGCTACACCTCGGTGCTGTTGTGGGCCAAGGCTGCTGAAAAAGCGAAGAGCTTTGATGTCGCTAAAGTCGTTGCTGCTTCGTCCAACCTCGAGATCAACGGTCCAGAGGGCAAGGTCAAGTTCCACCAGTCGAACCATCACCTGTGGAAGCATGCGCGTATCGGTGCGTTCCGTGCGGATGGCCAGGTCGACATGATCTATGAGTCGAAGCTGATCGAGCCGAACCCATTCCCGAAACTGTAATTCTTCGGGTCGAGTTCACTCGACTTTCCCTAAATTGCCCCGGCCATCGCCACGCTAGCGCGTGGTGGTCGGGGTAGTTCGGGATCCTGCAATTTCTGGCGTTAACGTTACCCGGCTCTCCACATGTCATTTGACGCGTTTGTAATGCAGTCCTTCACGGGACTCTCTATTTTCACGGTGCTGATGCTCATGGCACTCGGGCTGACCATTATTTTCGGCCTGATGGGCGTCATTAATATGGCCCACGGCGAGTTTATGGCGCTGGGCGCTTACTGCACCTACGCGACTTCAAAATTCTTTGAGGCGTTCCTGCCGAGCCTGATGGATGGTTTTGTCTTTGTCGGCATTGTGTTGGCCTTCATTGTGACGAGCGCTGTCGGCTATCTGCTGGAACGAGGCCTGATACGACACCTCTACCATCGACCGCTGGATACTCTGCTAGCGACCTGGGGCGTCAGTCTGATCATGCAGCAGCTGTTCCGACAGTTTATTAATCCGCGTGAAGTCGAGGTGCCCACCGTGAGTTGGCTGCAAGGTGCGGTCAATATTTCGGAAGGTGTTGCGCTGCCGCTATCGCGCTTGTTCATTATCTGCCTGGCGATTTTCACGCTGCTATTCGTGTTTTATCTGCTGTACCGAACCCACTGGGGTATTTCCATCCGCGCCGTGACACAGAATCGTCCGATCGCCAGCGCGGTAGGTATCAACACCCAAAAAGTGGATGCAACTACCTTCGCCGTTGGCAGTGGTCTTGCAGGTATCGCCGGTAGTGTATTCACCATGCTGGCTTCCACTGGCCCAACGACTGGGCAGGCCTACATCGTTGACACCTTCATCGTGGTGGTGTTTGGTGGCGTCGAGAGTTTGCTCGGCACAGTGCTTTCTGCATTCATCATCGGTCAGATGCAATCGTGGCTCGAGTATGGCTTAAGTGGCTCGATGGCACGCGCAGCGATTCTTGCTGCAGTCATCACGGTTCTATTCTTCCGGCCGAACGGGCTGTTCTCACAAAAGGTTAGGCGCTAAGCATGAAATTGCTCGATAGGTTTTTTGGTCCCTCGCACGCTGAGGTTGGACTGAGCAGGATCGGCTTTGTCGTCATTGCACTGATTCTGCTGCTGGTTCTACCTTTTACGCTGAATGTTTTCCGTCTTGGTTTGGCCGCGAAGTATTTGTCGCTGGCCTTCTCTGCGGTTGGCATTGTCTTGATTTGGGGCTACGGCGGCATTCTGAGTTTGGGTCAGGGCTTCTTCTTCGGTTTGGGTAGCTACATGCTCGCCATGTTCCTGAAGCTCGAGGCGACCAATTCGGCGGATAGCTCAGCCCAGGCCTTATCTGCGTTCTTCGGCTCCAACCTGCCCGACTTCATGGTCTGGAACAGTGTTGAAGCACTGCCATTCTGGTGGGAACCGTTCAACTATGTCTGGTTCACCTTGCCAGCGATTGTGATTCTTCCTGCGATGTTGGCGTTTTTCTTTTCTTACGCCGCGTTCCGTCGTCGCATCGGTTCGGTGTACTTCTCGATTGTCACCCTGTCGCTGTCGGCAATTTTGGCGATCATGATTATCGGGCAGCAGGGTGTTACCGGCGGTGTGAATGGAATTAACGACTTCCGCTCGTTCATGGGGGTCAATCTTGATTCCGACTCGGCCAAGGTGACGATGTACTACGTCACGGTGTCATTGCTGTTGCTCGCCATGCTGGTTTGCGGATTTGTGCTGAACAGTCGCTTGGGCAGAGTGGTAATTGCGATTCGCGATAACGAGGATCGGGTGCGTTTCTCGGGCTACAACCCGGCGCTGTTCAAGGCATTTATTTTCGCGATCGCTGCGGTGTTTTCTGCCATCGGCGGCGCGATGTTCACGATTCAGCAAAGCCTCGCCTCACCGTCTCTGGTGGGTATTGTGCCTTCGATCGAGATGGTGATTTACGCAGCGGTTGGCGGACGCTTGTCATTGGTCGGTGCAGTGCTCGGTGCCATGCTGGTCGGTACCGCGAAAACCGTGTTCTCTGAAAACTTCGCCACGCTGTGGGTTTACTTCATTGGTTTCCTGTTCGTATTCGTGGTCATGTATCTACCGAACGGCATCGTTGGGTTGATGACTTGGCTGCAGAATTTAAGAAACAAGAACGACGGTAGCAAGAACTGAGCAAAGCGAAACCTATGTCAAACAAATTTGTTCTCCAGATTGAAGACCTGACCGTGTCATTCGACGGCTTCAAAGCAGTCGATGGTCTTAACTTCTATCTGGAACCAGACGCGCTGCATTGCGTGATCGGGCCCAATGGTGCGGGCAAGACCACCTTGCTCGATATGATCTGTGGAAAAACCAAGCCGACTGGCGGCAAGATCTTTTTTAAAGATACCGATATCACCGAGTTGATGGAGTACCAGATTACTCGTCTGGGTATCGGTCGGAAGTTTCAGACACCTTCTGTGTACGACCAGTTGACGGTATTCGAGAATCTGGAAATTTCTCATCCGAATCCACGGGGTGTGTTGGGCTCGGTATTTTTCAAGCGTACCGACGCCATCACTGAAAAGATTCATAAGATGGCCAATACGATTTTCCTTGGTGACCATCTGGATGATACGGCCGCGATTCTCTCGCATGGACAAAAGCAATGGCTTGAGATCGGCATGCTGCTGATGCAGGATCCTGAGTTGATTTTGCTTGACGAGCCAGTCGCTGGCATGAGCGCCAAGGAGCGTGAAAAAACAGCGGCGTTACTGAATGAAATTTCACGTGGTCGTTCCATTATTGTGATCGAGCATGACATGGCCTTTGTAAAAATGGTTGCAAAGAAGGTGACCGTTTTACATCAAGGCAAGCTGCTGGCAGAGGGTTCGCTCGAAAAAGTGCAAGAAGACGAGCAGGTTAAACAGGTTTACCTGGGACACTGATCTCGATATCAGCATCCCTTCTGGAGAAAATCTTGCTTTCTGTTGAAAAACTGAATGTCTACTACGGCAAAAGTCATGTGATCCATGACCTGAGCTTTAGCGTTCGTCATGGCGAGTCGGTGGCGCTCATGGGGCGCAATGGCATGGGTAAAACCACGCTGCTAAAAACCATTATTGGCTTACTCAAGGTCGGTTCGGGCGATGTCAGTTTCGATGCTCAGTCGGTGGCGGTGCTAGCGCCGCATGAGCGTGTCGCGCGCGGCTTTGGTTATGTGCCGCAGGGCCGGATGATTTTTCCGTATCTCACGGTGGAAGAAAATATTCTCGCCGGGATGCTGGATAAGCGCCGGGGCATCCCAGATGAGATTTACGAATTTTTCCCCGTGCTGCTTGAGATGCGTAAGCGAAAAGGCGGCAACCTCTCCGGTGGGCAGCAGCAGCAGCTCGCGATTGCGCGCGCGCTGGTGAATGACCCCAAGGTGCTGATTCTGGATGAGCCGACTGAGGGCATACAGCCCTCGATCATCAAGGAGCTGGCGCTTAAACTGGTAGAGCTAAAACAAAAGAAAAATTTCTCGCTGATTGTCAGCGAGCAGGTGCTGTCATTTACCAAGGTCGTCGCTGATCGCTTTCTCATTCTTGAGAAAGGCGCGGTGGTCTATGAAGCAACGAAACAGGACTTGGACGATAGTCGCGTGCACGCGCTGCTGACTATCTGATGGGATGATTCATCGCGCTTATGTCCTAAACAAAGGCTATGCGAGATGGGTTTTGAAATTGAGCTTTTCGGATGAAATGCTCATGGTCGGTTGTATCAATTTTTGAAGAAAGGGAGAGCAGACATGAGACACGGTGATATTGCGAGTAGCAAAGACTGCGTTGGGGTGGCGGTAGTCAACTACAAGATGCCTCGCCTTCATACCAAAGCCGAGGTACTGGACAACGCACGCAAGATCGGCGAAATGCTGATCGGCATGAAGCAGGGTCTGCCAGGTATGGACCTGGTGATTTTCCCGGAATATTCGACACACGGCATCATGTACGACTCGAAAGAGATGTACGACACCGCGTCGACTGTTCCCGGTGAAGAGACTGAAATCTTTGCGGCCGCCTGCCGCAAGGCGAATGTGTGGGGCGTGTTCTCGCTGACAGGTGAGCGCCACGAGCAGCATCCCAACAAGGCGCCTTATAACACCCTGATCCTGATGAACAACAAGGGTGAGATCGTGCAGAAATATCGCAAGATCATGCCGTGGGTGCCAATCGAGGGTTGGTATCCAGGCGATTGCACCTACGTGTCCGATGGACCGAAGGGCATGAAGATCAGCCTGATCATCTGCGATGACGGTAACTACCCAGAAATCTGGCGTGATTGCGCCATGAAAGGTGCTGAATTGATCGTGCGCTGCCAAGGCTATATGTATCCGGCCAAGGAACAGCAGATCACCATGGCGAAGGCAATGGCCTGGGCCAACAACAGCTACGTGGCAGTTGCCAACGCGGCTGGCTTCGACGGCGTGTACTCCTACTTCGGTCACTCGGCGATCGTCGGTTTCGACGGCCGTACGCTGGGCGAGTGCGCTGAAGAAGAGATGGGCATTCAGTACGCTGAATTGTCTGTGTCGTTGATTCGTGATGCACGCAAGAACGGCCAGTCCAACAACCACTTGTACAAGCTGCTGCACCGTGGCTACACCGGCAAAATCAACTCCGGTGAAGACGCGAATGGTGTTGCTGCATGTCCGTACGAGTTCTATGGCAAGTGGGTCAATGATCCGGAAGGCACACGTAAGATGGTTGAGGCCCTCACACGTGATACGCCCGGAACTGAGGATGCCCCGATCGAGGGTATCCCCAACAAGGCAACAGCCCACCGATAAGCTTCGGTGACTTCGTTTGCACGCCCCAATCTCCTCTTCTTGGGGCGTGCATTTTTGACTCCCGCCGATGAATGACTTAATTCAGCCGTATTACATCGATTCCGAGCCGTATTATCTAAGCGCAGGAAACGAGATCGAATTATTCGATGCTGCATACCGCTTGCGGATGCCCATGGTATTAAAAGGGCCCACTGGATGCGGCAAGACACGCTTCATGGAGCATATGGCGTGGCGCCTGAAGCGCCCCTTGATTACCGTCGCGTGTAACGAGGATATGACCGCCTCCGACCTGATCGGGCGCTTTTTATTGGATGCCAATGGCACTGTCTGGCACGATGGGCCGCTGACGATTGCGGCGCGCTATGGTGCGATCTGCTATCTCGATGAGGTGGTGGAGGCACGTCAGGACACCACCGTCATTATTCACCCGCTGACAGATAATCGTCGCACGCTGCCACTCGACAAACGTGGCGAGCTGATTCACGCACATCCAGATTTCCAGTTGGTGGTGTCGTATAACCCCGGCTATCAAAGTCTGACAAAAGATCTGAAGCAATCGACCAAGCAGCGCTTTGGCGCGCTCGATTTCGATTACCCGGCAGAGAAGATCGAAACCGACATCGTCGCCCATGAGAGTGGTGTGGCGACAGAGATTGCCAATAAGCTGGTCGGTATTGCGCATCGCTCGCGTGCGCTGCGTGGTCGGGGACTGGAAGAGGGCATTTCAACTCGTATGCTGATTCACGCTGGCGCACTGATTCATGCCGGCATTGCTGCGCGAGAGGCATGTCGGCTTGCCATGGCGCGGCCAATTACCGACGATCCCGATATGCTCTCGGCACTCGATGGGTTCATCGATGCTTACTTCGGTATCTGAGCAGGTCACTGCTGATGCACTGCATCCTGCGTTGTCGGATGCGCTGTCTGCATTACCACCGCGACTGCGCAACCCCGCGATAGAAGAGGAGCTGACAGCGCTGCTGAAAGATGCTGCGCAGGCAGCCCCCGGTCTGGAGCCAGCCCTCGGCTCTCATCTTGGTTTTCTGTTGAACTCATTAGATGTCGGTGGCTTGCGGCGCTGGATACTGACGGGCATGCGGCTGTATGCAAACCATCCGGGTAACCTTGCCGCCTATTTCCGTCTGGAAGATGCCGCTGCGGCGCAGGCGATGGTGGCTGAAGCCAAAGGCACCTCGTTTGAGCGCGCGCGTCATTCACTGCAGTATTTCACGACCGGATTCGGCCAAGCGGATTTATCACTTGCAGCGCGTCGTCAGCGTAGCTTGAATGCGCTGCCGCTACGCCCGGTGATTAGTCAGGGCACCTTGTTACTGCCCGATCACTATCTCGCTTGGGATGGCGCTGCGCGTGGGAATATTTATCGTGCTGCAGTGGCTCATGCATTGGCGCACTTGCAGTACTCACCGCGTCACCAGCCCGCAGGGAAAAAAAAGCCACTGCTCATCGCGGTA
>JAIXQV010000063.1 GCA_027485535.1 Oxalobacteraceae bacterium
CGTACGCCGCTGCGGCAAGGCCTTCCTTGCCTACTCCCTCGGCTGGGTCATGATCGGTATTGCAGCACCCGCCATCATCAGCGCCCTCCTAAGCTTGCTCCTTGGCAAGACTCTCGTCACCGTCATGCTGCTGATGCCGCTGTCGGTCATTCTCACCCTAGTGATGTACTGCTCTTTCTATCCCACCTATACCGCCGTGTTTGAGCGGCCGGAACAATTCTAGACTGTTCTCCACAGACCTATCTAGTTTGCCTTTAAAAGCAAAAAAGCCGAATTTTGTAGTTATTCCGCTACGAATTTTGATTGAAAAGTTTCCACGGAGGGCCTCATGGCAATCAACCGAGCGCAGGGAACCAACGGTACCAATTACAAGCTTCAAGAACCCGAACCGAGCAAAAGTGGAAAAACCTCGGAAATTTATTATGAAAAGATTGATAGAAAGACCGGCGAAACGAAGTTAAAAAGTGCTGATGGAAAGCTCGGTTTCCTATTAATGAAAGCGCGTGGTTATTCTTTGATGAAAGAGGATACAGCACGTAGTTATTTGAAGACGCAGGTGCAACATACTTCGGTCGATGCGAATTTGAACCTTAAGAAATCTGATTCTATGTTTTTTAAGAAGCGCGAGGTAATACCTGCTTCAGCATTTATGCAAAGCATCAAAGTGCACCAAGACTATGATCAGGTTGCCTTTGGCATCCGATTGGATCGGGTCTTTAACCCACTACCAAGCGTTACGGACCCTTCGGAACCTAAAAATTCGACTTAAAGCCAAAGAAATTCTTAACTGAAATTTTATGGGCGCTCAGCAACTCACGTAACTGCTCGATACAGAGAAAATAGGATCTAGGCCATTCATCAAAATCTTTTTCGACCCCCTCGATTACGTTAGTACTTGGTGGTACTAGCTACCGTCGTGAAATGCTCGCGTTAGGCCACGCGTAGTACTTCGCAAAGCTAATTTAACGACAACAGGTTCAATCATCCTATTTAGAATTGTTTAACCGCCTAAATACGCCCGCAACTTTTTTAGCTGATGGCGAATTCAAACAAGGGCTATCCTGCTTTAATAGTTCTGTCTGAGTGAGATGAGGATATGGCCATTCAAAGAGCTTCACCGAGTGCAGCAAACCCCCTCAATCAAGCATCGGAAGTCCAGTCTTCAAAAGGCTATACGGTTCTGCAAGGCGACGGGATAGCCTCTAAATCTCTCAAGAGCAAGGTAAAGAACTTGCTCCATACTTTAAGCAGCCCTTTTCGGGCGCTGACTCGTCAGCATGTACAAAGCAAGTTATCGAGACAAAGCATGGCGGATGGCATGATGAACATTAAATCATCTGCTTCATCGGCTAACACGATGAGAGCAAGCATCGCGCAGTCCGGCGTAGTGTATGAGGTTACCGGTGGGGTCGGAGGTATGGGCAAGTTCAAGCCACCACCACCTGACTTTATCTGGGCATGAGTCGCGTTATCCAACGACTCATGCCACCCGCTCCAGCTTCGCAATACCTAAATCCAATAACTTCATGCCATTGCGGCCGAAGTTGATGTGCGCCCGCGCTTGAGTGCCACTGCCCTCAATGTTCACGATCACACCGTCGCCGAACTTGGCATGGCGCACATTCTCGCCAATCCGCCAGCCGACATCGCGACTCATTTTCTGGGCGATCTGGTTACTCCCGAATTCGGGCACATCAACCCAAGCCGCCTTGGGCTGCGGCTGTCCGAACCAGTGCCCTTGTACTTTCGGTGACAGCCACTTCAGGCTGTCTTCCGGTAGCTCGTCGAAGAAGCGCGACTTCATGTTGTAGCGGGTCTGGCCGTGCAGCATGCGGGTCTGGGCAAAGCTCATGTACAAACGTTTGCGGGCTCGCGTGATCGCGACATACATCAGCCGACGCTCTTCCTCCACGCCGTCATCCGCCTCTTCGCTGTTCTCATGCGGGAACAGACCTTCCTCCAGACCGGTGATAAACACCGCGTCGAATTCCAGACCTTTCGCTGAATGTACGGTCATCAGCTGGATAGCGTCTTGCCCTGCCTGTGCCTGATTGTCACCCGCCTCGAGCGAGGCATGCGACAGAAACGCTGAGAGTGGTGACATCAGCGTGGTCAGTGGTGCGTCGGCATCAATGATCTGGGTACCGTCACCGGTAGTGATCAGCTCGTTCGACGCCGGCTGCGCGCGCGGACCGAGTAAGGCGGGCGCGTCCAGCCCGAAACCTTCTTCTGATACAAACACGGTTGCTGCGGCAATCAGCTGCTCCAGGTTTTCGATGCGGTCGGCGCCTTCTTTTTCGCCCTGATAGTGAACAATGAGCGTACTCTTTTCGAGCATCACCTGAACCATCTCGGGTAGTGGTAGTTGCTGGGTTTCGAAGCGCATGGCTTCGATCAGCTTGACGAAACTACCCAACGAGCTACCCGCCTTACCAGCGACATAGGGTACGGCTGCATATAAAGACACTGCGTACTGCCTTGCCGCGTCTTGTAACTGCTCGATGGAGCGAGCACCAATGCCACGCGTCGGGAAATTCACCACACGCAGAAAAGCGGAATCATTATGGGGGTTGTCGATGAGCTGCAAATACGCAATCGCATGCTTCACCTCGGCGCGCTCAAAGAATCGCTGACCACCATAGACCCGATACGGCAACCCTGCAGAGAATAGCGCATGCTCGATCACGCGTGACTGCGCATTGGATCGGTATAGAAACGCAATCTCGCTACGCAACCATCCCTCACTGAGCAAACTTTTCACTTCCTCGATCAACCATTGGGCTTCTTGCAAATCACTCGACGCCTCATACACCCGAATCTGTTCGCCATGCCCGGCGTCCGTACGTAGGTTTTTACCAAGCCGGTTGGTATTGTGCGAAATAAGCTGGTTGGCTGAGTCAAGAATATGGCCATGCGAGCGATAGTTCTGCTCAAGCTTGATTAGGTTCTGAACATTGAACTCGCGCTCGAATGCCGCCATATTGCCGACATTAGCGCCACGAAAGGCGTAAATACTCTGATCATCATCGCCCACCGCGAATACGGCATTGTTCTGACCAGCGATCAGCTTTAGCCATTGGTATTGCAGATCATTGGTATCCTGAAACTCATCGACCAACACATGCTTGAAGCGCGCCTGATAATGCTCACGTAGCGGTTGGTTACGCGATAGCAGCTCATAGCTGCGCAGCAGAAGTTCTGCGAAGTCGACCACACCTTCGCGCTGGCACTGCTCATCATAGGCTGCGTAAAGCTCGACGAACTTCCGGGTGAAGTCATCATGCGCCTCGACTGCATCTGCGCGTAAGCCTTGGTCTTTGGCGCTGTTCACAAAGTACTGCAGCTGCTTCGGCGGATATTTTTCATCATCCACATTCAGGCGCTTCATCAGCCGCTTGATGGCAGAGAGTTGATCGGCGGAGTCTAAAATCTGAAACGTTTGGGGCAATGCGGCATCGCGATGGTGCGCACGCAGCAAGCGGTTACACAGACCATGAAAGGTGCCTATCCACATTCCACGAGTGTTGATCGGCAGCATGGTCGACAACCGCGCCAGCATTTCCTTGGCGGCCTTGTTGGTGAAGGTGACCGCCAACAAGCCCGCTGGCGAGATTTGCATAGTTTGAATTAACCAAGCAATGCGCGTGGTTAGCACGCGGGTTTTACCAGAGCCAGCGCCGGCAAGAATCAACGCGGGCTGAGCGGGTAAGGTAACGGCGGCGAGTTGCTCGGGATTGAGGTTGTGCAGGAGGTTTTGCATGCCGCGATTATATGACGGCGTGACGCAGAGACACGCCGTCTATCGTGAGACACCCCGCCAATCAATCGCTAGGCGTCTTTTGATCGACTTTTTCTTCCATGGCCGGTTTCTGATGCTCGTTTAACTGTATGTCTGACTTAGCTGTCGGTTTTTCTTTTTGCTCAGGAATGCTTGATAAATAATCGCGGCGCTCGGGCTTGGCTTGAGACCCGTCCTGTTTCTGCATGAAGGGGAACTGGCTAATGTCGATCTTGACGCTTTCCGGAATGTCGGGCTTGACATGCTGGAGATTTGCTAATGATGAACGCCTGAAAATAATGCTTGTTTTTCGATTGTTGGTATCAGCATCTGCAACAATCACGGTTTGTCGGCGAGCTTCTTTGATAATCAGTCGGCATAAGGTATCTAGCAGGCGGGACCACGGGTAAGGTGCGAACTTGGCGTTCGCCTGATAAATCGTTCCCTTTTTCCCGCTGAGCGGGTGCGCACTCAACCAGCGGTGGCAAAAAAACTGAAGATCAGCATTACCGGTAACCTTCCGAACCATCTCGCGGTAGCTTTCCTTGGGATTAAGAAAGTTACGCAGAAAATCCTCCATCGCCTTGATACCCGATATTGCTTGCTCCGGGCCCCGGTCCTCTGATCGGGTCAGTGCGTTGACTAGCATTAGCCGGGTCGAGGGCTCCATGTTCAAAAATTGCCTGGCACGTTGACGCTTGATTTTTTGTGTATCCGATTGATGCTGGTAGATGTCGATTTCTTTTTCTTGCCAGGCTTTCATCGTTGAATCTGCATAGGCGCGATTCAATACCTTGAGATACGGTTTGATGTCGCCGACTTTGATGTCTCGGTCGAGTGGTGTCGTGATGGAAAATATTTTTAGGGCACGATTTGCATCGCGCTGCTCCTGTGTCAGATATTTGAATTTTTTTTCGACGGTCTCGGTGGTCCGTAGCAGAATCTCCATGAATTCGTGTCGTTGCTTTCTCAAGTTGGTAACGGCGACAGGATCAGCGGCGCATTTCTGCGCCTTGCCGGCGAAACCAACCCACGGCTCACCCCTCACCGTATAGTCTGCGTGTAGCACCCGACTATTTTTCTCTCCGCGAATCACCTCATAAATCGTTCGGATATTCTTGGCATTACCACTCGGGCTCAGCAACACATAGGGATTGCCAGCGTTATAGATGGGCTCTGTGGTGCGCGTCAAAGGCACGGGTGAACCAGGTTTCATAAAAACTCCTTGTCGATATAAGTAAAGCTAAGCCTAGTGACGATTGGTCTCGTTGATGTTCGAGAGAGTCAATCAAAAAACTAAGGCTTGGTATTGAAGAGGGCTGAGGGTGATTAAAAGAAAAAGCTGCCGTGGTCGTGCCAACTTTATAACCAGTAGCTAGTTTTTTCTGCGCCTCTGAGTAGCGAATGAGAAATGCGGGTTCCCAGGATGATGGGAAGCCTTGTCAGATTTAATTGATCACTGGCGGAATAGCGAAGCAAATTCCGCTGCCGCAGATCGATGATCAGCCGCAGCATAGACACTACTGATCGCGGCTACGGCATGGGCGCCGAGTTCGATAAGCGAACGAGCGTTCTGCGGTGTCATGCCACCAATCACGCACAGGGGTAGATCGATTTCAGATAACGCGCGCGTGATGATATCTGGGGGTGTTGTTACCTCGTACTTCTTAACGCGCGACGGATAGAAGCCGCCAAATGCGACATAGCTTGCGCCCGCTGCTGCCGCGTCCCGCGCTAGTTGCAAATCACCGTAGCAAGAGGCGCCAACGATTTTAGCTTTGCCGATATTCGCTCGTACTTCAGCGACCGAGGCATCGGTACCACCGACATGAATGCCATCGGCATCGATACGGTCGCACAAGTCGAGATGGTCGTTGATGATGAGCGGTATGTTCAGGCGTCGGCATAAACTCAATAGCGCGGCTGCCTGCTCAGCGCGCAGTGCGTCGCTGGCGGTCTTGTGACGATACTGCAGCATGCTCGCGCCGCCGGCGATCGCCTGCTCACTCGCCGCGATGAGTTTATCGGTGTCATCCCAGTCGGGAGTGACGAGGTACAAGCCTTTCATGACATCTCCTTCATACGGTCGGGTATTTGCTGTCCCGGCGCGATGCTGAATGCGCTGGCCAGGCAGCGCTGGGTGTAATGCTGGGCGGCGTCGAGTGCCGCATCCATCGGTATGTACTGAGCAAGACGCGCCGCAATCGCGGAGGCCAGCGTGCAACCGGAACCATGGAATTCGCCCGGAAGGCGCGGCCATGTCCAGTCGCGTTGGCCGACTGTGCTGATCCAACGATTGATGATCATGTCGCCTTCGCCATGGCCGCCCTTGATCAACACATTCGGTGTATCACGCAACAGAATGTCGGCCTGAGTATCAATCGCTTCAACGCCGCATAAGGCGCGTGCCTCCGGCAAATTCGGGGTGATGATCGTCGCCAGTTGACGCAGCGGCGCAAGCGCCTGCACAGCATCGCCTTTGCTCAGGCGATCGCCATGGCCGCTGGCGAGTACTGGGTCGAGCACGACGGGCAGGTCTGCATTCATTGCGCGCAGTCGGATGATCAGGTCGGCAATGACTTGCGCGTTAGCTGCGCTGCCAACGATACCGATCTTGATGGCATCAAGGCGCGTACCCTGATCAACTAATGCACTGACTTGCGCGCGCAGCACTGTCGGATCAACCGGATGCACTGCATGAACATGCTGGTTGTCTTGCACGGTCAGTGCGGTAATGATGGGCAGCGGATGCGCGCCCGCTGCGCTGATGGCTTGAATGTCGGCTTGTATGCCGGCACCGCCACTCGGGTCCAGTCCGGCAAATACCAGCACGCAGGCTGCATGCCGGCCTTGCTTCATGCCACGCGGCCTGCCATGGGCGACGAGGGCGAAGCCGCAAATTTACGTGGGATGCGGCCGGCAAGAAATGCCTCGCGCCCGGCTTCTATCGCGAGCTTCATTGCGCGTGCCATGCGCACCGGATCTTTGGCCCCCGCAATAGCGGTGTTCATGAGTACGCCATCACAGCCGAGCTCCATCGCGATCGCCGCATCAGAGGCCGTGCCGACACCCGCGTCGACTAATACCGGCACCTTGGACTGCTCGATGATCAAGGATAAATTCCAAGGATTCAGTATGCCCATGCCCGAGCCAATCAGCGAGGCGAGCGGCATGATGGCGCAGCAGCCAATGTCTTCCAGCATCTTGGCTTGGATGGGGTCATCGCTACAGTAGACCATGACGTCAAAGCCATCTTTCACCAACACCTCGGCTGCCTTGAGTGTTTCTGGCATGTTGGGGAACAGGGTTTTTTCATCACCGAGCACTTCCAGCTTGACCAGCTTGTGCCCATTCAACAGTTCACGCGCGAGTTGCAGCGTGTAGATGGCATCCTGCGCGTTGTAGCAACCAGCGGTGTTCGGCAGAATGGTGTACTTCGACGGTGGGACAACATCAAGCAAATTAGGCGCGTTCGGATCTTGGCCGATGTTCACGCGGCGGATGGCGACGGTGATGATCTCTGCCTCGGCAGCCTCAGTCGCGCGGCGGGTTTCATCGAGATCTTTGTATTTGCCGCTTCCGACCAATAGCCGCGAACGGTAAGCCTTACCAGCGATGATCAGACCATCGTCGGCTTTCATGTCATTCATATTCATGCCTCAACCTCCACCGATCGCTTTCACAATATCCACCTTATCCCCCGCCACAAACCGAACCTCGCGCCACTTCGCGCGCGGCACGATCTCACGGTTAACCGCAATGGCGAGCGCCTGATTTGTCAGCGACAGTGCATCGATCAAATCTTGTACGCAGTCCTCGGCGCGCACTTCACGCGTCTCGCCATTCAACTCAATCGCTATCATCTCGGTCAGTCTCGTGTACTTCAATAGCCCATGAAGTCCTACTCAAGCGATAAGCCACACAATCCAAAGCGTAGCTTTGCTTGAGCGTGCCAGCATTACGATGAGTAATGATGAAGGCCTACTGCTTCTGGTAAATCTCTGAGCCACTCTTCACAAACTCGACTGCCTTCACCTCCATGCCCTTCTTCAGCGCATCAATCTCGGAGATACCCTGCTTCTCCGCATACTCGCGCACATCCTGCGTAATTTTCATCGAGCAGAAATGCGGGCCGCACATGGAGCAGAAATGCGCCACCTTGGCAGAATCTTTCGGCAATGTCTCGTCATGGAATTCGCGTGACTTGTCGGGATCAAGGCCCAGGTTGAACTGGTCTTCCCAGCGGAATTCGAAGCGCGCCTTCGATAGCGCGTTATCACGCACCTGAGCACCCGGATGGCCTTTGGCCAAGTCAGCCGCATGCGCCGCGATTTTGTAGGTGATGATGCCGTCTTTGACATCGGTCTTGTTGGGCAAACCCAGATGCTCTTTCGGCGTCACGTAGCAGAGCATGGCGCAGCCATACCAGCCAATTTGCGCAGCACCAATGCCGGAGGTGATGTGGTCATAGCCCGGCGCAATGTCAGTCGTTAGCGGGCCTAGCGTATAGAACGGCGCCTCATGACATTCCTTCAGTTGAAGGTCCATATTCTCTTTGATCAGCTGCATCGGCACGTGACCCGGGCCTTCGATCATCACCTGAACATCATGCTTCCACGCGATCTGGGTCAGCTCACCCAGCGTGCGCAATTCACCGAGTTGCGCTTCATCGTTGGCGTCATAGATAGAGCCAGGACGCAGCCCGTCGCCGAGTGAGAACGACACATCGTAGGCCTTCATGATCTCGCAGATATCTTCGAAGTGCTCATACAGGAAGGACTCTTTATGATGCGCTAAACACCACTTGGCCATGATCGAGCCGCCGCGCGAGACAATGCCGGTCATACGTTTTGCCGTCAGCGGCACATAACGCAGCAGCACACCAGCGTGAATCGTGAAGTAATCGACGCCCTGCTCGGCCTGCTCAATCAGCGTATCCCGGAAAATCTCCCAGGTCAGGTCTTCGGCCTTGCCGTTGACCTTTTCGAGCGCCTGATAGATAGGAACGGTACCGATCGGCACCGGCGAATTGCGGATGATCCATTCCCGCGTTTCATGAATGTGTTTACCGGTCGACAGATCCATGACGGTGTCACCACCCCAGCGAATCGCCCAGGTCATTTTTTCAACTTCCTCGCCAATTGAGGAAGTGACTGCCGAGTTGCCGATATTGGCGTTGATCTTCACGAGGAAGTTACGCCCGATGATCATTGGCTCCGACTCGGGGTGATTGATATTGGCAGGAATAATCGCGCGACCGCGTGCAACTTCATCACGCACAAACTCGGGCGTGATCTCGGCCGGGACCGATGCGCCAAAGGATTGCCCCGCGTGCTGACGCATCATCATCTCGGCCAGCTTGGCACCATTCGGCCCTGAGGCCTTCAAACTTGCAATATATTCCTGACGACGCAGGTTCTCGCGAATCGCGATGTACTCCATCTCAGGCGTGACGATGCCCTGACGCGCGTAGTGCATCTGCGTGACGTTCTTTCCGGCTTTTGCGCGACGCGGCTTGCGATGCAAATTGAAGCGCAACTCAGCCAGCTTGGGGTCGTTCAGGCGTTCAATGCCATACAAGGAAGTGGGCCCGGCGAGTTCTTCGGTGTCGTTGCGCTCGCTGATCCATGTGCCACGCAATGGAGCGAGACCGGAGCGGATATCGATCTTGGCACTCGGGTCGGTGTAAGGGCCCGAGGTGTCATACACATAGACCGGTGGATTCTTTTCTGCGCCGAACGATGCGGGCGTATCGGACTGGCTAATTTCACGCATCGGCACCTGCATATCAGGGCGCGAGCCTTGCACATATATCTTTCGTGAATTTGGCAGCGGCTGAATCGCGGCTTCATCTACCGTGGCGGTAGCAGCGAGGAATTGCGGGTTAGCGGCGTTCATGGGCTTCCTTTGCTTAGTACAGCGAAGGAAGCGGAAGATGGTGGACGAAGGCCCGGATCATCGCTTCCCTACGCTGGCATTATCCAGATCAGGTTCGAGGGTATGTCTCACCCAGCGCTATCGCCGGGACCCCTAGCGTTTGCGGCCACCAAAGCGGCGCACCGTCGAATTATAGCGGGTACGACCGCTTCGATCATGCGCTTGAGCAGAGGCGAGCGGCATTGGCAACTTATTGCGACTCTGCCAATGTGTGTTGAGCCATCGACAACAGAGCCTCGCCTTATAATCGCGGGTTAATCAACCCTACCGTCGCCCCTCACATCATGGAACTGGCCAAGGCTTACGAACCCGCAGACATCGAACAATACTGGCGCGCCGAATGGGAACAGCGCAGCTACTTCACCGCCACACTCGACGAAGCCAAGCCCTCATTTGCGATTCAGCTACCGCCACCCAATGTGACTGGCACGCTGCACATGGGTCACGCCTTCAATCAGACCATCATGGATGGCTTGACGCGCTACTACCGCATGCGCGGCCATAACACCGCATGGATTCCTGGTACCGATCATGCAGGTATCGCGACGCAAATCGTCGTTGAGCGACAACTCGATGCACAAAAAATTTCTCGCCATGATCTCGGTCGCGAAAAGTTTTTAGAAAAAGTCTGGCAGTGGAAAGAACACTCTGGCTCCACGATCACCGGGCAAATGCGCCGCATGGGTGCGTCCACGGATTGGAGTCGCGAATACTTCACGATGGACGACAAGATGTCCAAGGCCGTCACCGAAGTGTTCGTACGCCTTTTTGAGCAAGGCCTGATTTACCGCGGCAAACGTTTGGTGAACTGGGACCCAGTGCTCGGCACCGCTGTCTCTGATCTGGAAGTGGTATCGGAAGAAGAAGACGGCAGCATGTGGCACATAAGCTACCCGCTCGCGGATGGCTCAGGCCAGCTGACGGTCGCCACCACGCGGCCTGAGACACTGCTGGGTGACGTTGCGGTCGCTGTTGACCCGACCGACGAGCGTTACCTGCATCTGGTGGGTAAGTCGCTGAAGCTGCCGCTGACCGATCGTGAGATTCCGGTCATCGCCGACAGCTATGTAGATAAGGAATTTGGCACCGGCTGTGTGAAGATCACCCCGGCGCATGACTTCAATGACTACGCAGTCGGCCAACGCCACAACATGCCGCAGATATCGATCTTCACGCTGGATGCGAAGATCAACGATAACGCGCCCGAGAAATATCGCGGCATGGATCGCTTTGCTGCGCGCAAACAAATCGTCGCTGATCTCGATGCGCTCGGCCTATTGGAATCCGTCAAGCCGCACAAGCTAATGGTGCCGCGTGGCGACCGCACCGGCGTCGTGATTGAACCGATGCTGACTGACCAGTGGTTCGTCGCGATGAGCAAGCCCGCGCCGGAGGGCACGCATTTCCCGGGCAAGTCGATCGCTGAGGTCGCACTGCAAAAAGTGTCAGACGGTGAGATCAAGTTCGTTCCGGAGAACTGGACGACTACCTATAACCAGTGGCTGAATAATATTCAGGACTGGTGCATCTCACGTCAGCTATGGTGGGGTCATCAAATTCCAGCGTGGTACGACGAAGCAGGCAACATTTATGTTGCGCGTGATGAGGCCGCTGCGAAAGCACAGGCCACAAAAGCCGGTCAGAGCGGTCCATTGACGCGCGACGCCGACGTACTCGATACCTGGTTCTCTTCGGCGCTGGTGCCGTTCTCCTCACTCGGCTGGCCAGAAGAAACTCCGGACTACAAGCTGTTCCTGCCATCGTCGGTACTAGTGACGGGCTTTGACATCATCTTCTTCTGGGTAGCGCGAATGGTGATGATGACTTGCCATTTCACCGGCAAGGTACCGTTCGAGACGGTGTATGTACACGGCCTTGTGCGTGATGCGCATGGCCAAAAAATGTCGAAGTCCAAAGGCAATACGCTCGATCCCATCGACCTGATTGATGGTATTGATATCGACACGCTGGTAGGAAAGCGTACTACCGGTTTGATGAATCCGAAGCAAGCCGCCACGATTGAAAAGGCAACGCGTAAAGAATTCCCAAATGGGATCGCAGCCTATGGTACGGATGCGCTGCGCTTTACGATGGCAAGCTA
>JAIXQV010000112.1 GCA_027485535.1 Oxalobacteraceae bacterium
ATTTCCGAGCTGACCAAAGATCTCTCGGAAATCATGCCGGCATTTGAAGCAGAATTGGCCAAGCAATTGGCAGGAAAAATCAGTAAGCGCGTGGCTTATCACCCGCCATGCACGCTGCAACACGGGCAGCAGATCCGCGGTAAGGTTGAAGGGGTGCTGCATGCCTGCGGTGTCGATGTGAAGCTATGTTCCGACAGTCACCTGTGCTGTGGTTCGGCCGGCACCTACTCCGTGACTCAGCCGGCGTTGTCTTATCAACTGCGCGACAACAAAATAAAAAACCTCGAGGCGACGAGCCCCGAGGTGATTGTGTCGGCCAATATCGGCTGCTTAACGCACCTACAGTCAGGCACCGACGTGCCTGTCAGGCACTGGATAGAGCTGATTGATCAGGCTTTCTGAAAAGCCAAGGATTTCCAGCTTCAGGTTCGCTTTAAGCTATTTTTACGACCAATAATTTTGTTGATTCCTGGCTGTTGGTTTTCCAGTCCACCGCTCATCGTCCGAATCATCATGATCAGGGGCCTGATCTCGCTCGGAAATCGTGACAACGACGCTCTCATCTGCCTTGTCACTTTTTGAAAATTCACTACCGAGGTAGCTCGAGGACTCGCTACCATCGACAATACTGTCATGGAGGTTGTCTGGCACAGCGACGGTGGTGCTTGCATGACCTGAGGTGTTTGCTTTAGGGCTCGCCTCATTAATCACAATTTGAAATAGCGCCCGGAAGAATCCCGCATAAATTGGCCGCAAGGTCCATCCCGGTGGGGCGATCAAGAGCAGGGCAGGTAAGGTGTGACCGGCAAACGTTAACGCCGGGTTACCACTGATTCGCCAACTAGCTAGCACATTGGAAAGTACCGCAGAGGGCATGACCGATAAAATACGCCCCAATACTTCTGCCGCTGCGTCAGCACGTGCATCGACTGTTTTGAACTGAGCGAGGAACTCAAACCCAAAAGTGCCAAGGGCGCCCGATTTGGTTTTCGCTTCGTCAAGCGCTTTTTGCGTTCGGCGAATCGCTTTCAATAATTCCCGTTCGGCGGGATCTCCGGGCGCTGCTGGTGTCTGTGTCCGTAGCTTTCTGTGAGCCTTTTCCAGATCCTTCAAGAGTGATTGCAGCATCGCTGCATGGGCAGTATGAATTTCCCGGCTCGGAATTACAGACTCTACAGCACCGGGCACCTGACTTCTGGCTTTTTGGATCCCCGCAACTGTTAGGGCGCCGGAGAACCAGCCCATGAAACTATGGACAGCCCACTCAAATGCTCTAGATGAATCGGATTTGGTTGCCATCCATCCCGCGAATGCAGCTGCCGCAGCTGCCTTGCCCGTGAAGTTGAAAGCGTAACTGAAATAAGCGGCTTCTTCGGTTTTATAACGAGCTTTAAAAAGCGGCCAAAGGCCACGTGTTTTTTGCCAGAGTTGTTCAATATCAACAAAATCAGTTTGATCCGGATCTGGGCTTCGATATTTCTTTTTATAGTTTTCATCAACCCAGCGACTAACTCCCAAACTACCAATACCGGCGCGAAGGCGGTCGCCCCACAATGATCCAGCCACTTTCCAGTAATTGTTAAACTCGGTTAATGCAGGCGCATTCCAGCTGGCCGAGGATGCCTGCTTCAATACCGGACCACCGACGACAACGTGCAGCAATCCGGATAGAGCACCGCCCATATAGGCTGCGGCCTGCGGTAATGCGCCAGTCAAAACGCGGGTGAGTGAATTACCCCAAAAGAAAGTAAAAAAGTTGGTAATGCCACCGGCAAGCATCGAAATAGCATTTGTAACACGAGAGCCAAGGACTTTCCGCTCGTAATCTGCACGTCTCTGCTTGTAATCCGCTTCGAGCCTGAGAGTATTTGGAGATTTGTATTTATTAAGGGTTTCTTCGTATTTGGCATTTTTTTGCTTCATCGTAAGTTGCTGATCGCTGGGTAATACCAGTTCCTCTACTAAAGTCTGCCGGTTAACTAATCGACCTAAGTTCAGAACGAGTTTTTTTATCTTTTCGTCGATCAGGCGAATCTCATTGCTTGCTTTTTTCCGAGTTTCTACTGCGTCCGATTTTTTGATATTTTTCTGAATGGCGCTTCGTTCTGCAAGAAGATTGTCGATAGATTCGGCAATGACCTCAATCTTTTCATCTATTTCTTTTAGCGCTTTCTGGGCTTGATTCGTAAAGAGTGGCTTAAGGTCTTCACGACTGAAAAGAGCACTCTTTCGAGTCGAAGATTCATGAAGTTGCTTTAGCGGCGTCGATGTGGCGTTGCTCGGGGTGGTGGCTTCCGCGCTTTCATTAGCGGTGGTGTAGTATCGGCGGCCCGCTTTAGTTCGTAGCATCACGGCGGCGAGTGAGCCTTTTGGGGACTGTGGCGGTGATTGCGTTGGTGAGACTGCTCCGACGTCAGATGCTTCCGGAGTGCTTTCAGAATCTGTTACAGCGATCTGGAGAATTTGTTTTAGTTTTTCAATATCTTTCTGCAGCGCATCGACTTCTTGCTGACATTGAGCAATTTCTTCTTTGTTGGCTTTTGCGTGTGTTTTTGTAATCAGTTCGGTTTTATTTTTCTTGAGGTCTTCTGCCCAGTTGCTGAGATATTTATGAAAAGGACGAAGTTCCTCCTCTTTCGTTGAAGGCGAATTCGTTTCGAAGCGTGACCAGGAATCGTCGGATTCCGAGGTCTCACTAGGTGGGCCAACGCTCGAATCCGAGTCAGTATCCCTGTCCGATGGTAGCGTTTGACGAAGATGGGCATATTGCTGCTGAAGCGATTCCAATTTTCTTTGAAGTCGTTCTATTTCCTTTTCCTGATTGCTTTCGGTAGCCTTCTGTATAGATGTATTGCATTCACTAATATCATTGATTAGCTGTTGCAAGCTTAGAGGTGATTTCAACGCTTCTTTGGGATGGCTTCCAATGTCATGTTCGTCATTTGATGGATGCGAGCTACTCGGACGACTAGGTTTGCTTGAGGGATTATTCGGTTCGGTGTGACCGTCCTTGATCTTTTTTAAGTCTTCACTAAATTGCTTCGCTGAGTATGTCCCTGGCGATTTTTTCGATTGAAGACGCTCACGTTGTTGCTGCTTTGCTTCATCATTGACGTCGCTGCCACCATTTCGCAATACTTGGCGGGCATTGTTCTGAACTTTTTCTTTGTCCGCATGTTTTCCGTTTGGATAGGACGTCGAGTTCGCAGGTGTATGAATCGCTTTGAATGTTGTCTGTTGTACTGGTACTGACGATTTTTTGGAAACTTTGGGTGGTGGTTCTCCTACGTCAGCGGGATTTTGGATCTGATGTGGCATTTCGGAGGACGATAGAGATGGGCGCATAATCTTGCCTCCTAAGCCAAAGCAACTGAGTCGGCGCGCATTGAGCCTGCTAGCAATGCTGCAAGTGGCTCTTCGCGCGAACTGTTCATCAGTGTTTTTTTAGCTTCCTTGGCATGTTTTGCGTAGCCACTCAGTATCTCGGCCAGTTCTGGACCGGTCAGCATCTCGGGGTAGAGAAAATGCTGCATGAAAACAATACAGTCACGTTGCCGATCAAGACCATAAACGCCAGAAACTTTGGTGCCGGTTAGTAGATTGATCGCGAGCATTCGCGCTAGGATTTCCTCACGATCGACGGCAGGTACTTCACCGATGTCGACATAACAAACTAGGCGATCATTCATCTCAAGGTCGTCAAAAAACAGACCGATATCAACACCGTCTAAGGTAATTTGATTCGACGAACCCAGAGTATCGCTATCAGGATAGTTGAGCGCGATACAGGTATCGCGGCACAGTTGTTGGAAATCTGCCAATTTCATACTGTCTGCCTCCTACTTTATTTATGAATAGCAACGGCAAACTGATGGCCTTATCAGAAGCAAATGGCAAACTGCCTGTCGCCATCGCTGAAGCAGATTAAGGCCCTGCTAATTGCTGTGAAGCCGTTTACGGTTACTGGGGATTTTTGATTTGGGTATGGCTTGATTGCCACGGCCAAATGCTCAGTAACCCATTTGGGGAGAGTGGTTCAGAACGAGGGTGCGTGATGCCTGGCGAGTAGTAGCCAGAGGCGGGCAGGAAATAGGGGCGTGGATAGCCCAGTAAATAGGAGTGTGGATAGCTCAGGACATGAGCAACGACGAATCAACGACTAATTAACGAAAAAACTGCGCTATCGATTTCATTGGCCGTGGTGATGGGTGCGTACCTAGCGACAACTTTGCCTTGCCGATCCAGCAAGAATTTGGTGAAGTTCCATTTGATCATCTCACTGCCCAGCAGGCCCGGTGCCTTGCTTTTCAAGTGCGAGAATAAAGGATGTGCCTGCGTGCCATTAACCTCGACTTTAGCGAACAGCGGGAAGGATACGCCGTAGTTCTTTTCGCAAAAATCGGCGATTTGTGCCTCTTCACCGGGTTCTTGAGCACCGAATTGATTACATGGGAAGCCGAGGATGGCGAAGCCTTGGTCTTTGTACTTTCGGTAAAGGGCCTCTAGTCCGGCATATTGCGGGGTAAAACCGCATCGGCTGGCTGTATTAACAACGAGAATCACCTTGTTGCGGTAGTCAGCCATCGTGGCCTGGCTGCCGTTAATGGTCTGTAGGGCGATATCGTAAAGGTCGGTCATCGGAATCTTTGGCTGATCATCGGAATTCCGTGATGCTAGCAGTTTGGGGTAGAGCCTGCCGAGCCTCGGGTAGGCGATAATCTAGGCCTATGTCGATCGCTGAAAACATCGCAAAAGTCCGACTAAGCATCGGACAGGCCGCTACGCAGCATGGCCGAAATCCCGCTTCGGTACACCTGCTGGCGGTTTCCAAGACTTTTGGCGCTGAGGCGGTGATCGACGCCGCTAATGCCGGCCAGGTCGCTTTTGGTGAAAACTACCTGCAAGAAGCGATCGACAAGCAGCAGGTAGTACAGACGCTTCGGCCCGATCTGGCGCTGGAATGGCACTTCATCGGGCCTATCCAAAGCAACAAGACACGGCCGATCGCCGAGCACTTCGCTTGGGCGCACGCGGTCGATCGCGAGAAGATCGCGCGCCGCTTGTCTGAGCAACGACCGCCAAATTTACCGCCGCTGAATATTTGCCTGCAGGTGAACGTCAGCGGCGAAGACAGTAAGAGTGGCGTTGCACCGGGCGAGGTACTGGCACTGGCCGAAGTGGTCGCGACTCTGCCGGGTCTACGGCTGCGCGGCCTGATGGCGATACCGGAGCCAGCCGAAGATGTTGAAAGCCAGCGCAAGCCTTTTGCCTTATTGCACGCCCTGCAGCAGCAACTGAGGGAGGCAGGTATCCCCACCGATACCCTGTCGATGGGGATGAGCGCGGATATGAACGCCGCCATCGCAGAGGGTGCCACTATCGTACGCATCGGCACGGCGATTTTTGGGAAGAGAGATTATGCAAAGTGAGTTGAAGATTGCTTTCATCGGCGGCGGTAATATGGCGCAAGCACTCATAGGCGGGCTAGCCGGAAAGCTGACAGCGTCGACGAATATTCATGTGATTGATGTGATGCCGACAACGCTGAAGCTACTCAGCGAGCGGTTTGGTGTGACGACTGCTGCAGCACCGTCGGAAGTACTAGCGATGTCCGATGTGATTGTGCTTGCGGTCAAGCCTCAGCAGCTACGTGAAGTCGTTGCCGAGATCAAGCCATTTTTGAAGTCGCAACTGGTGATATCGATTGCTGCAGGAATTCGCGCGGCAGATATATCTCGTTGGTTGGGTGGTCATCAGGCGATTGTGCGAACTATGCCGAATACACCCGCCTTAATTGGTCAGGGCATTACCGGTGCGTACGCGATGTCAGGTGTGTCTGAGTTACAGAAGCAGAGCGCCGATGCTTTGTTACGCGCTGTCGGTGAGACGGTGTGGGTCACGGATGAAGCGCAGATTGATGCCGTAACCGCGATCTCTGGTAGCGGCCCGGCGTACGTGTTCTATTTCATTGAGGCGATGCAGAAAGCGGCGACTGAGTTGGGTCTCAGCGCCGAGCAGGGCAGGCAGTTGGCACAGGCAACCTTTGTCGGTGCTGCTGCGTTGGCTAGTCAGTCGGATGAGGATGTGTCGCTATTACGTGAGCGTGTCACTTCGAAAGGGGGTACGACGTATGCTGCGCTGACCTCCATGGAAGCGAGTGGTATCAAGGCTGCGCTGGTGAAGGCCTTGCATGCAGCGGCGGATCGTGGTGCCGAGTTGGGAGAGGAGTTTGGCAAAGAGTAATCGACTGTTCACGAGCTTTAAAACCAAAGGCGTTAAAGAATTTCAAGACTACCCAGATTAGTCTTGTTAGCCCCGCCATGATGGCCATGAAGTTTGATCGCAAGTCGTAAGTCATTCATTGAATCTGCATGTCGGAGTGCCTGATCGATGCTGATTCGATCGGCTTGGATCAAATCAAATAGCGCCTGATCAAAAGTTTGCATGCCGAGCTCACGCGATTTTTTCATGATTTCTTTGATCTCATGGATGTGACCCTTGCAGATCAAATCCGAAATCAGCGGCGAGTTGAGCATGATCTCTACCGCAGCGCAGCGTCCGGATCCTGATTTCAACGGAACCAGACGTTGTGAGATCAGCGCTCGTAGGTTGAGCGATAAGTCCATCAATAGCTGTCCCCGGCGCTCCTCGGGGAAAAAATTAATGATGCGATCGAGTGCTTGATTACTGTTGTTGGCGTGCAGGGTGGCCAGACAGAGATGGCCAGTTTCTGCAAATGCGATCGCATGATCCATGGTCTCCCGATCACGAATCTCGCCGATCAGTATGACGTCAGGTGCCTGCCGAAGCGTATTCTTGAGTGCGGTATGCCAATCAGCGGTATCCGTACCGACCTCGCGCTGGGTCACAATGCAATTGCGGTGCGGGTGCACAAATTCGATCGGATCTTCAATCGTAATGATGTGACCGTGACTATGCGAGTTACGATGACCGATCATAGCAGCCAAGGTGGTTGACTTGCCCGAGCCCGTGCCGCCGACCATGATGATCAGGCCGCGCTTGTGCATCACAATTTCTTTGAGTTGCGCTGGTACGCCAAGCGTGTCAATGTCTGGAATCTCGGTGGTGATGGTGCGTACCACCATGCCAGTCTTCCCTTGCTGGACAAACGCAGACACCCTAAAGCGACCGATACTCTCAACGCTAATAGCGAAATTGCATTCATTGGTACGCAAGAATTCTTCACGCTGTCGCTCGTTCATAGTGGATAGCACCAAGGCACGACTCAACTCAGACGAAATTATCTGCTGCGATATCTGGCTCATTTTTCCGTCCAGCTTGATCGCCGGAGAAAATCCTGCCGTGATGAACATGTCCGAGCCGCCTCGCTGACGCATCACCGCCAGTAGCTGCTGTACGCTTTGCCATGCTTGGTTGGTATTCATCATTAATCAGAAAAGTTTTCTGGCATTTTTGCCGCAGAACGCGCAGTCGCCGCCGAGATACGATGCCGTCTGAGTAAATCTTGCAAACTCGCATCTAGCGTTTGCATACCGAGCGATGCCCCAGTCTGGATTGCCGAATACATCTGCGCCACTTTGGCCTCACGAATTAAATTACGGATGGCGGGTGTACCCAGCATGATCTCGTGGGCAGCGACACGCCCGTTGCCATCGCGGGTTTTGAGTAATGTCTGCGAGATGACCGCTTGCAAAGACTCTGACAGCATCGCCCGCACCATGTCTTTTTCTTCGCCGGGAAAGACATCAACAATCCGATCAATGGTTTTGGCAGCTGAGACTGTGTGCAGGGTGCCAAATACTAAATGGCCCGTTTCTGCTGCGGTGAGCGCTAGCCGGATGGTTTCCAGATCACGCAACTCGCCGACTAGCACGACATCCGGGTCTTCACGTAGCGCCGAGCGTAGCGCCGCTGAAAATGACAGCGTATGTGGACCGACCTCGCGTTGGTTGATCAGCCCTTTTTTCGATTCATGAACAAACTCGATCGGATCTTCAATCGTCAGAACATGCGCGTACTCATTCTCATTGATGTGATTGACCATCGCCGCCAGCGTGGTCGACTTGCCAGAGCCGGTTGGCCCCGTAACAAGTACCAGGCCGCGTGGTTTTAGCGCCAGCTCAGCAAAAATTGTCGGAGCGCCGAGTTGCTCAAGGCTCAGGATCGTCGAGGGAATGGTACGCATGACGGCCGCAGCACCGCGATCTTGGTTGAACGCATTGACTCGAAATCTAGCCAAGCCGGGCAACTCGAAAGAAAAATCAACCTCCAGGCTCGACTCGTAGCGCTTGCGCAGGCCATCATTCATCACCTCGTAGATCATGGTGTGAACATCTTTGTGCGACATCGGTGGCAAGTTGATCCGGCGTACATCACCGTGTACCCGAATCATTGGTGGTAGCCCCGCTGACAGGTGCAGATCAGAGGCATTGTTTCTGACCGTGAAGGTCAGCAACTCGGAAATATCCATGAGGTAGCGCGCTTGAAGAATATGCGCCAACAAGCGATGTCGGCGGCGCGCGATTATGTGTTGTCGTGGCCTCTGCCTTCAAGCAGAAACGACATTCTCATCGACCACTGTTGTATCCATGTGGCAGATCAGCAGCAAAGCGAGTTAACCTAAAACAATCCCGATGAATACAGCAGCGCCTAGCCAGTTGTTATGCCGAAAGGCAGCAAAGCAACGTAAACGATCGCGCTCACGGATCAGCAGGTAGTGATACGCTGCAATCGCTGCGGCAATCGCAAGCCCGAGGTAAAACAGGGCGCCCAGATGGTACCTGGCACCGATCAGTGCAACGAGCACTAAATGTACGGCATAGCACAGCATGACGGCGAGTACATCGAAGCGTCCGAAAGTGATCGCTGAGGTGCGGATACCGATCAACAAGTCATCATCTCGGTCGACCATGGCGTATTCAGTGTCATAGGCCAGTGCCCAAAATACATTCGAAATCAGTAGTACCCACGCTTCGATCGGCACTATCGCTTGTACCGCTGCATAGGCCATCGGAATGCCAAAGCCGAACGCAATACCTAAATACGCCTGCGGCAGCGCAAAAAAGCGTTTGAAGTAAGGATAAGTTCCAGCGACGATCACTGCCAGTACAGACAGCTGCTGTGTAAGCGCATTTAGTGGAAGAATCAGTGAAAATGAAATCAGTGCAAGTACGACAGCGACCGCAACCGCTTCCCAGGCTGCGATTTGACCCGAGGTGAGGGGGCGCTCGGCGGTACGCTTGACGTGTTTATCGAAATCACGATCTGCAAAGTCATTGATGGCGCAGCCGGCCGATCGCATCAACACGGTACCAACACTGAAAATCACAACCAGTATCGGGTCTGGATGCCCATTCGAAGCAAGCCAGAGTGCGGACAGGGTTGGCCAAAGCAACAGCAAACTACCAATCGGCTTATCCAGACGGACTAGCCGCGCATAAAGCTTCAACTTGGATAACACAGGCGGGACAGAGGTCATATGCGCTAGTGTAGCGCGGGACGATTAGTGCTCGGCTTGGCGCGCGTCTGGCAGCATCGTGACGCCATTGAGTGTGCAGGACAACACGATCTTGCGGACCGCATCAATTGCACCCTGTCGGGTGAAGCTTTTGCGCCAGGCGATCACCACACGGCGTGATGGCGGTGGATTATCGAAGGGCAGGTAGCGCAGGATATCCTCGGTGCCAGCGCTCGCGGGTACTGAGGCCTTGGGCAAAACGGTGATTCCGATGCCGGAGGCGACCATGTGACGGATAGTCTCCAGTGAAGAGCCTTCGAAGGTACGGGCGATACCGCCACCCGATGTCGAGTAGCGCGACATTTCAGGGCAGACCTCGAGTACTTGATCTCGGAAGCAGTGCCCAGCGCCGAGCAGTAGCATGGTCTCGTTCTTGAGTTCTTCTGCGCTGATACTCGCCCGATTACACCAGTGATGATTGCGCGGCACCGCCACCATGAAGGGCTCATCGTAGAGCGCCTGTACCATGAGACCTTGATCATTGAATGGTAGCGCCATGATGGCAGCATCCAGTTCGCCAGAGCGGAGCAACTCGAGCAGCCTGACAGTGAAATTTTCCTGTAGTACCAGCGGCATCTGTGGCACTTGCTCGATCAGCTTCGGTACGAGTTGTGGCAGCAAATATGGGGCGATGGTGTAGATCACACCCACCCGCAGCGGGCCGACCAGCGGGTCTTTGTTCTGGTTGGCGATGTTCTTGATATGAGACGTTTGCTCGAGCACATGCTCGGCTTGCGCGATGATTTGCACCCCAATCGGGGTAACCGTTATTTCAGAGCCGCCGCGTTCAAAAATAGCGACGCCCAGTTCGTCTTCTAGTTTTTTTATTGCTACCGATAGTGTTGGCTGGGCGACAAAACAAGCCTCGGCGGCCCGACCGAAGTGCTTCTCTCGCGCTACTGCGACAATGTATTTCAGTTCCGTTAATGTCATGCCATGGAGTGTCGCATAAATTTGTAACCATACTGAAGCTAATAACCATTCAAGCGCGTAAAAAATCTTCCCGCTCACCCAGCCAGCGCGCTAAATGTGCCTCAGCCACGGTGGGTTGCTGCGCCAGCAGCGACGCCGCTAGGTCGCGCGCTCGTTCGACTAGCCACTGATCTTTCTCCAAGTCCGCAAAGCGCAGCATCGCCTGACCCGACTGCCGCGCCCCAAGGAATTCGCCGGGCCCGCGAATTTCGAGATCACGGCGGGCAATCTCGAAGCCATCGCTGCTCTCGCGCATGATCGCCAGGCGTTGTTGCGCCACCGGCCCGAGCGGGCCTTGAAATAAAAGTAGGCAGGCGCTGGCTGCAGCGCCGCGCCCTACGCGTCCCCGTAGCTGATGAAGTTGGGACAACCCGAAACGCTCTGCATGTTCAATCACCATCAGCGAGGCATTCGGCACGTCGACGCCGACTTCGATGACCGTCGTCGCGACCAATAGATGGATCTGGCCCTGGCTAAATGCGTCCATGGTGGCCTGCTTCTCTGCCGGCTTGAGTCTTCCGTGAACCAGACCCACCCGCAGGTCTGGCAGTGCGGCGGATAGCAAGGCATGTGTATCCGTCGCAGTTTGCAATTGCAGCGCTTCGGATTCTTCGATCAGCGGACAAACCCAGTACACCTGACGACCTTCAAGTGCAGCGGCGTGTACACGCTCGATTACTTCATCGCGCCGCTCTTGTGCCACGAGTCGGGTCACGATGGGCGTCCGGCCGGGCGGTAATGTGTCGATGACCGAGACCTCGAGATCGGCAAAGTAGGTCATCGCCAGCGTACGTGGAATTGGCGTCGCCGACATCATCAGCTGGTGCGGTACGCTGCCCACGCCCTTGTTGCGCAGCGTGAGACGCTGCGCAACACCAAAGCGGTGCTGCTCATCGACGATCACCAGACCTAATCGAGCGAACTCAACCTCTTGCTGAATCAGCGCATGGGTACCAATCACCAGCTTTGCGACGCCAGACTCGATACGCGTCTTTGCTTCGTCCTTCTCGCGTTTGCGCAGACTGCCGGTCAACCAAGCGATGTTGATACCGAGTGGTGTTAACCAACTCTCGATTTTCCGGAAATGCTGTTCCGCCAGGATTTCAGTTGGGGCCATCAGCGCGGCTTGGTAGCCACTGTCGATCGCTTGCGCAGCCGCCAAGGCAGCAACGACCGTTTTACCGCTACCGACGTCACCTTGCAGAAGTCGTTGCATTGGGTAGTGCGCCCGCAGGTCGGTACGAATTTCTTGAAGTACACGCTGCTGTGCGTCAGTCAGTGTGAACGGTAATGATTTGAGTAAGGCATCTGACAAAGCACCAATAACCGGCAGTGCTGGCGCGCCTTGTTGGCGGCGCGCTGCTTGTGCGCGCTTCATCGATAACTGCTGCGCTAGCAACTCATCAAACTTCACGCGCGTCCATGCCGGATGAGTACGTTCAAGCAGCGCATAGGCGTCAACATTCTGCGGTGGGTTATGCAGCAAGCGAATCGCAGGTTCAAAGGCCTGTAGCTGTAATGCGTTGCGCACGGATTCGGGCAGGGTATCGGCCCAATCAATCCGCGACATGGCATCTGCAATGGCTTTTCTCAGCAGGGCTTGTGACAGACCTTCGCCAGCGGGATACACCGGTGTCAGCGCCTGTGGCAAAGGCGCCCCCGGCTCGACCGCTTTAACCGTCGGATGCACCATCTCATCGCCGAAAAATCCATGACGCATCTCGCCGCGTACGCGCAAGTGTTTGCCGACCGCCATTTGCGTCACTTGGCTGCCGTAGAAATTCAGAAAGCGCAGGGTCAGCATGCCGCTGTCGTCTTTGATTTTAACGATCAGCTGCCGACGTGGTCGGTACTGAATGTCGCAGTCGGTCACCACGCCTTCTACTTGCACCGCAGTGCCGTGCATTCGTCTGGCGTCGTGGATCGAGAAAAGTTGCGTCTCGTCCTCATAGCGCATGGGCAGATGAAGCACGCGCGCGATATCGCTGGACAAGCCGAGGCGCGCCAGGCGGTCGGAGACTCGCAGGCTCTTCGGGGTCGAGGGTTGCTTCTTGGGTTTAGGCATCGGTACAGGGCTTACGCGAAGCGTAGAATACTGGCTTTTGCAGAACCCCCTATCAACAGCTCACTTAACTTACCCGGTACGTATCGACCTGCCTGCATGCTGCTGCCAGCAATTGCGAGCGGGTCTGGTCTCTGCGGTAACGCACTCTTTCTACCCGAATGTACACGCTATCCGACTTCGACTTTGAACTACCCAGTGAGCTTATCGCTCAAGTGCCCTTAGCTGAGCGCGCAGCGTCGCGTTTGCTGAAGGTGGGTGAGTCAGCATGCACCGATCGCGTGTTTAGTGAGCTCCCTAGTTTTCTGCAAGCAGGCGATGTACTGGTATTTAACGATACCAAGGTGCTGAATGCGCGTTTCTACGGTGTTAAAGAGAGCGGCGGTAAGGTAGAGGTATTGGTCGAGCGCGTGCTGGATACGAGTACGGTATTGGCGCAGGTGCGCGCTTCGAAGTCACCTTTGCCGGGCACTGGTTTGCGCTTGGCAGATCGCTTTGATGTCCGCGTTGGTGAGCGTAGCAGTGAATTTTTCGTTTTGCATTTTCCATCGGATGCGATCGAGCTAATCGACCGCTACGGCCAGTTACCGCTGCCACCGTATATCCAACATGCTGCAGATGAGACGGATGCGCAGCGCTACCAGACGGTTTACGCAAAACATCCGGGCGCAGTGGCGGCGCCTACCGCTGGGCTACATTTCGATCAAGTACTACTGGATCAATTGCAGCAGCAAGGTGTTTTACTTACCTGGCTGACCTTGCATGTGGGGGCGGGTACGTTCCAGCCGGTTCGCACAGAAAATCTCGCCGAGCATCAGATGCACAGCGAGTGGTACAGCTTGCCGCAGGCCACTGTCGATGTGATCGAGACCGCACAGCGTCAGGGGCGCAGTGTGATTGCGGTCGGCACCACGAGTATGCGCGCGCTTGAATCTGCCTCGCAGACAGGTAAGCTGGTGGCAGGCAGTTCCGATACTCAGCTATTCATCACACCGGGCTACCAATTCAAAACCGTCGACCGCCTGATTACTAATTTTCACTTGCCGAAATCGACGCTCATGATGCTGGTATCGGCTTTCGCTGGTGTGGATCACATTCGTCACGCCTATAGCCACGCGATTTCTCAGCGTTATCGGTTCTTCAGCTATGGCGATGCCATGCTGCTGGATCGGGAGGCAAGCGCGTGAAATTCACTCTCTTGAAAACCGATGGTCATGCGCGTCGTGGCCGACTTGAGCTGAACCATGGCGCGATCGAAACGCCTATCTTTATGCCGGTCGGTACCTATGGCTCAGTCAAGGCGATGTCGCCTGATGAGTTACGCGAGATGGACGCCCAGATTATTCTCGGTAACACCTTCCATCTCTGGCTGAGACCCGGTCTGGATGTAGTCAGCAAATTTGGTGGCCTGCACCGTTTCATCGCTTGGGATCGTCCTATCCTGACGGATTCGGGTGGCTTTCAGGTCTTTTCTTTGGGCGCAATGCGCAAGATTACCGAAGAGGGCGTGAAGTTTTCTTCACCGATTAATGGCGACCGTCTGTTTCTCTCCCCCGAAATATCGATGCAGATACAGCGTGTGCTGAATGCCGATGTTGTCATGCAGTTCGATGAGTGCACGCCCTATGAAATCGATGGTCAGCCAGTCACGCGTGAACAGGCCGGACAATCCATGCGGCTCTCCTTGCGCTGGGCCAAGCGTTCGCTGGACGAATTCCATCGCGAGGGAAATACCAACGCGCTGTTCGCTATTGTTCAAGGCGGTATGTTTGAAGACCTGCGTGATGAATCACTTGCCGCACTTGAGCAGATGGATTTTCATGGCGTTGCAATCGGCGGCTTGTCGGTCGGCGAGCCGAAAGACGATATGCAGCGCATTCTTCAGCATACCGGGCCGAAGCTTCCCGCGCATAAGCCGCACTATTTGATGGGCGTCGGTACACCAGAAGACTTGGTCGAGGGCGTTGCCAACGGCATCGACATGTTCGATTGCGTGATGCCAACTCGCAATGCACGCAATGGCTGGTTATTCACGCGTTACGGTGATTTGAAGCTGCGTAATGCGCGCTACAAAGACGAAGACCTGCCGATCGATGAAAGCTGCAGCTGCGCGACTTGCCGTAATTTCTCCCGCGCCTACCTCCATCACCTGCACCGCGCGGGCGAGATTCTGGGTGCGCGGCTGAATACCTTGCATAATCTGCACTACTACCTGCAGCTAATGCGTGAGATCAGGGCGAGTATTGATGCAGGCGAGTTTCAGGCGTATCGGGCCCGTTTTGCCGCCGATCGTGCCCGCGGCATCTAGTGCCGACGCTGGCTCAGCCGCCATCTTTCAGCCCCAATCATCCCGACTACGTACGGGCGGCGTCCCAGGCAAGTGAGCGGGCGCGTCAAGCAAGCAGCCAATGTTAAAATCGTGGGTTTCTTAGCTGGAGCAATTCATGTTCATTTCAGACGCATATGCACAGTCAGCGGGGTCGGCGGGTGGCGCCGGTGGTGGTCTACTCGGCCTGCTGCCGATCATCCTGATGTTCGTGGTGCTGTATTTCCTGATGATTCGTCCGCAGATGAAGCGTCAGAAAGAACAGAAGGCCATGATCGACGCGCTCGGTAAAGGTGATGAGGTGGTGAGCGCGGGCGGCGTGGTTGGTCGCGTCACCAAGGTGGGCGATGCCTACATCACCATCGAGGTTGCTGAAGGTACCGAGATCATCATGCAAAAAGCAGCGGTGACGCTGCTACTGCCTAAAGGCACAATCAAGACACTGTAAAGCAGGATCTTGCTTCCAGTCCGGCACAGGTTGCCGGATTTTTTCATTTAACGTGGCTCGTCATGAACCGTTACCCCCTCTGGAAATATCTGCTGATCGCCCTAGTACTGGCCATGGGCGTGCTGTATACCGTACCAAATTTCTTTGGTGAGTCGCCAGCGGTTCAGATCAGCAGCGCAAAAGCAACGATCAAGCTCGGCCCAGATGCGGTTGGGCGTGTTCAGCAGGCGCTAGCCAATGGCGGTGTACGGGCCGATAGTGTGTTCTTCGAAGATCTTGGCAACAACGGCACCGTACGCGTGCGCTTCGCGAGCACTGATCTGCAGTTCAAGGCAAAGACCGTCATTGAGCAGGCGCTGAACAAAGATCCCGCCGATCCGAGTTTTTTGGTGGCATTCAACCTGCTTCCCAACACACCCGTCTGGCTGCAATCACTGCACGCTCTGCCGATGTATCTTGGTCTGGACTTGCGCGGCGGCGTGCACTTCCTGATGCAGGTCGATACGCGCGCCGTCACCGCCAAGCGGATTCAATCCACGCAGATCGGGATCCGCTCGCAACTGGTGGAGAAAAAGCTACGCTTTGCAGGTATTTCGCGCGCCGGCGAAGTGGTGGAGATTCGTTTCCGCGATCGCGAGACACTCGATGCGGCAACAGCGGTACTCAATGGTCAAATGCCCGAGCTGGTCTTGGTCGAGCAGTCGGATGCAGAAGGTTTGAAGCTGGTCGCTCGTCTCAGCCCGGTGGCGATGAAGCAGACACTAGAGGAGGCCGTCCAGCAGAATATCTCCACGCTATCAAAGCGCGTGAATGAACTCGGTGTCGCTGAACCAGTGATTCAGCGCCAAGGTGCTGATCGTATCGTGGTGCAGCTGCCCGGGGTGCAAGATGTCTCGCGCGCCAAAGACATCATCGGCCGCACTGCGACGCTTGAGGTACGCATGGTCGATGAATCGGTGCAACGTGGCACCGAAGAGAGTGCCGTGGTGTCGCCGGGGTCCGAGTTATTCAAGGTGGGCAAAGGCGCGCCGGTGGTGCTGTACAAAGACCCAGTGATTACCGGTGACTATATTTCCAATGCAGGTGCTGCATTCGACCAAAATCAGCAGCCCGCGGTTGGTATCGACTTGAATGGCGATGGTGGTCGCAAAATGCGTGAAGCCACCCGCAACAAGATCGGCAAGCTAATGGCCATCGTGCTGTTTGAGAAGGGCAAGGGCGAGGTACTCACCGTGGCCAGCATTCGCGATGAACTCGGCTCACGCTTTCAGATTACCGGTATGGAGTCACCAGCCGCCGCGAGTGATCTGGCGCTGCTCTTGCGCGCGGGCTCGCTCGCAGCGCCAATGGAAATTATCGAAGAGCGCACTATTGGCCCGCAGCTGGGTGCCGAAAATATTGCCAAAGGATTCTACTCAACGCTGTACGGCTTCGCTGCGATCGCCGTATTTATGATGCTGTACTACCTGATTTTCGGCGCATTCAGTATGTTTGCGTTGGCAGTCAACGTCATGTTGCTAATTGCATTGCTGTCACTGCTGCAGGCAACGCTGACCTTGCCCGGTATCGCGGCGATTGCGCTGACGCTAGGTATGGCGATTGATGCCAACGTGCTGATCAATGAGCGCATCCGTGAAGAGCTACGCAACGGAAACAGCCCACAGGCATCGATCGCAACAGGCTTCGAGCGCGCCTGGGCCACGATTCTCGATTCGAACGTGACGACGCTGATCGCCGGACTCGCGCTACTGATTTTTGGATCAGGCCCGATTCGCGGCTTCGCCGTGGTGCACTGCCTCGGTATTTTGACGTCGATGTTCTCGGCGGTGGTCGTGGCACGTGCTCTCGCCAACCTCTGGTACGGCAGACGCAAAAAACTCACCAGTATCTCGATCGGACAAGTCTGGAAGCCGAGCGAATAATTCGCGGCGACCAAGGAGACCACTATGGAATTTTTCCGGATTAAGCGCGACATCCCCTTCATGCGGCATGCGCTGGTATTCAACGTGATATCGGCGCTGACATTTGCAGCTGCGGTATTTTTTCTGGTAGCGAAGGGCTTGCATCTGTCGATCGAGTTCACTGGCGGTACGGTGATGGAGGTGGCTTATACCAAGCCCGCCGACCTCGAAGCGATTCGCAACACCGTGACTGGACTAGGCTATGCAGACAGTCAGGTGCAAAGTTTTGGTACCGCGCAAGATGTGTTGATCCGCTTGCCACTGCAAGGCGGGGCCAGTTCCGCGCAAGTGAGTACCAAGGTGATCGAGGCCTTGAAAGCAGCTGATTCCTCAGTGACGCTTCAGCGTGTGGAGTTTGTCGGGCCACAAGTAGGTGAGGAGTTGGCGCACGATGGCCTGACCGCGCTAGCCTTTGT
The DNA here is from genome assembly GCA_027485535.1 of Oxalobacteraceae bacterium. GTDB lineage: Bacteria > Pseudomonadota > Gammaproteobacteria > Burkholderiales > Burkholderiaceae_D > Pernthalerella. The sequence goes on from JAIXQV010000112.1 coordinate 17,685, forward strand.
GGTGGTCGGCATCATGATCTATCTCGCGTTTCGTTTCGAGTGGAAGTTCGCTGTCGCTGCGATCATCGCCAACTTGCATGACGTGATCATCATCCTCGGGTTTTTTGCTTTCTTCCAATGGGAGTTTTCGCTCACGGTACTGGCCGCGGTGCTGGCAGTATTAGGGTACTCCGTGAATGAATCGGTCGTGGTATTTGATCGGGTACGTGAAGCATTCCGTGACCGCCGCTTTGGAAAACTCAACACACCCGAGGTGTTGAATCATGCAATCACCAGCACAATTTCACGCACCGTGATCACTCATGGATCGACGCAGCTGATGGTGCTATCAATGTTGATCTTCGGCGGCCCCACCTTGCACTATTTTGCAATGGCGCTGACCATCGGTATCTTGTTCGGTATTTACTCGTCTGTTTTCGTCGCTGCCGCAGTTGCCATGTGGCTGGGTGTGAAGCGGGAAGATTTGCTGAAACCAGTAAAGGCTAAGGACGACACCGACGGTGCCGTCGTTTAAAACCTCTAAAAAACGTCGCTGTCGTTGTTGGTCGCGCGCCGTACGTCAAGCACTGTCTTCGACGCGCCCGCCTAGCCATCGACGTTTTTGAGCGGTTTTGCGTTTGCGGAAAAAGGATGGCGTTGTTGGTCACCCTTGCAAGCCAGCGCCGTTTCGCAGTCGGACCGCATGCAGTCCGAATTCCCTGCTGCACTCTCGCCGTACGTCTTCTTTAGATATCTTTTGCCAGCTGTGCGGCGAGTCCAATGTAAGTCGCCGGTGTCATCGCTAACAGACGATCTTTGGCATCCTGCGGTATCGCAAGACCCTGAATGAACTCACGTAGTGCCGCTTGCGAGATGCCTTTGCCGCGGGTGAGTTCTTTCAGTTGCTCATACGGATTTTCGATGCCATATCGCCGCATCACCGTTTGTACTGGCTCGGCGAGCACTTCCCAGTTCTGATCCAAGTCTTCCGCCATACGTGCCGGATTGGCTTCGAGTTTGTTCAAACCGCGCAGGCAGCTGTCGTAGGCCAGCAGGGTGTAGCCGAAGCCCACGCCGATATTTCTTAGTACCGTTGAATCAGTCAGATCACGCTGCCAGCGAGAAATCGGTAGCTTCTCCGCCATGTGTCTCAGCACGGCATTCGCCATACCCAGATTGCCTTCGGCGTTTTCAAAATCAATCGGATTGACTTTGTGCGGCATGGTGGAAGAGCCAATCTCACCTGCCTTGGTTTTTTGCTTGAAAAAGCCGAGCGAGATATAGCCCCACACATCACGGGAAAGATCGATCAGGATGGTGTTGGTACGTGCTATCGCGTCAAACAATTCCGCGATGTAGTCGTGCGGTTCGATTTGTATCGTATACGGGTTGAACGTCAGCCCCAGTCGTTGCTCGACTACCTCACGTGCAAACGCTTGCCAGTCGACCTTGGGATAGGCAGACAGGTGTGCGTTGTAGTTACCGACAGCCCCATTCATCTTGCCAAGAATCTCGACAGTCGCAATCGCTTGCTGTGCGCGGCGCAGGCGTGCCACGACGTTGGCGATCTCTTTGCCCATGGTGGTCGGACTCGCCGGTTGGCCGTGGGTGCGCGACATCATCGGCATATCTGCGTGCTGGTGCGCGATCTCGCTGAGGCGTACGATCAGCCGATCGAGTGCCGGTAGCAATACCGTGTCACGCGCTGTTTTCAGCATCATGCCGTGCGAGGTATTGTTGATGTCTTCCGAGGTGCAAGCGAAGTGGATGAACTCCGATGCGGCTACCAACTCGGGGTCTCCCTGCACTTTCTCTTTAAGCCAGTATTCCACCGCTTTCACGTCATGGTTGGTGGTGGCTTCAATTGCCTTGATGCGTTCAGCGTCTTGCTCAGTAAACTCAGTGGCAAGTTTTTGCAGTAGACCTTTGGATTCGGCACTGAAGGGCTTCAACTCGTCCAACCCCGCTTCCGACAGGGCAAGCAGCCAGGCAATCTCCACCTTGACGCGGTGGTGCATGAAACCAGCTTCGGACAAGATCGGCCGGAGTGCATCGGTTTTACTGGCGTAACGCCCATCAAGGGGCGACAGGGCGGAAAGTTTGGTGAGTGGCATTGGGCGGGGGCGGCCGCGTGGGCCGGGCGGGATTCGTGTCGCGGCCGATTTTATCATTCTGACCAGCGCTTAAAATTTTGCCAATGATATAATTTTTGCTCAATTCACAAGTGTGATCCGCGATGAAGCTGATTGGTTCGCTGGCGAGTCCTTATGTGCGCAAGGTGCGCGTGGTGATGGCGGAGAAGAAGCTCGACTATGAGTTCGTGCTCGAAGACGTTTGGTCGGCTGACACCACGATTTTCCAATCCAATCCGCTCGGCAAAGTGCCCTGCCTAGTGATGGAAGATGGTGGGGCGATGTTCGACTCACGCGTGATTGTCGAATACCTCGACACCATGTCACCGGTGGGTAAGCTGATTCCAGCGGCGGGTCGTGAGCGCGCCAGTATCAAGGTGTGGGAGGCGCTTGCCGATGGTGTTGCGGATGCCGGCATTCTGGCGCGACTCGAACGTATTCAACGCCCCGCCTCGCAGCAGAGTGAGGCCTGGGTTGAGCGGCAGCTCGACAAGGTTCGGCATGGAACGCGTGCCATGGCATTAGCACTTGGCGATCATCCATTTTGTGCGGGTAAGCAGTTCTCGCTGGCGGATGTCGCGATGGGCTGTGCGCTGGGTTGGATTTCTTTCCGTTTCCCGGAAATCGATTGGCGGGACGAGCATCCCAATTTGGCGCGGTTGTTCGACAAACTGTCTGAACGGCCTTCGTTTAAAGAGACCGTGCCCATCGCCTAAGAACTGCTCGGTAGGAAAAAAAAGGAGCCTGCGTGGCTCCTTTTTGTTTTTGCAGATGTCTCTTCAGACGATGGTGTTTAGGCATCACCCATTTGCGATTGCAGGTAGTTTTGCAGACCCACCTGCTCGACTAATTCGATTTGCGTCTCCAGCCAGTCGATATGCTCCTCGGTGTCGTCGAGGATGTGCTGAAGCAGTTCACGTGATACAAAGTCGCGCGCCTGTTCACAAGCTGCGATGCCTTCTTTCACTGTTTTCTGAGAGACCAACTCGAGTTGTAAATCGCAACTGAGAATCTCAGGCACCGTTTCGCCAATCATCAATTTGTGCAAAGCCTGTAGGTTGGGCAGGCCGTCAAGCATCAAGACGCGCTCGATCAATTGATCGGCATGCTTCATTTCCCCGATAGATTCTTCGTACTCTTTCTTGCCGAGCTTCTCGAATCCCCAGTGGCGATACATGCGCGAATGCAGAAAGTACTGATTAATCGCTGTCAGTTCGTTGGTGAGCTGATCGTTCAGCAGCTTGATGACGTTCGGGTCGCCTTTCATGGATGCCTCTTGCAAAGAAAATAAAGATGCGCGATGTTAACTCAGCATGCGCACTTTGTTATCAAGAGAGATTCATTTTGTTATTAGGAATCATCCTCATTCGCATATACGCGCTATTTCACTAGAGGATGTTGTAGCGGTGGATCAAGTCGACTGAATGGATTGCGACAGGGTAAGGGAAGAGGTCCCGCGTGAGGAGTGATTGTCTGGCGAGCGCCGTGGTGAGCGTCTTGGTGAATAACCGGTGCTGCGGTGGATTGCGTGTACTGCGGTGTATGAAGGGTGCTTAAGCAGCGATGACGCGGCGTACCTCAGTGAACTGGCGATCTTCGACATGCGCCCGCACCAGGGTCTTGGCAAACTCGTTGCACTTGCCACAGCAGCTGCCCACGTTGAGTTGCTGTCGAATGTCTTCCATGGTTCTGGCACCTTCATCGAGCGCCCGGCGAATCGCTTTGTCGGAGACGTTATGGCATACGCAAACGATCATAGTGACGCCCCTCCAGTGTGGGCTCGCCGCTTTGCGGATGAGTGCCCGCAAGCGACAAGCTGTTAATTTAAATGAGAACGATTCGTGTTTAGATTATTCGCGAATCATCACCGGAGTGCAAGCTTTTTTTATTGCCGGGCGAATGCTGGCGAAAACCCGCCAGCAGGGACGGTTCAGGGCGTCTAAGGGGTGTTGAGGCGGCCCTAGCGAGCTTAGGCCGCCTCGGCCCGCTCAATGATGCCGCCGCCAAGGCAAACATCGCCCTCGTACAGGACGGCCGACTGCCCGGGTGTTACTGCCCATTGGGCTTGCTGGAATTGCAATTTTGCTTCTGTGCTTCCGGCCCTCTGCAGCGCACACGCCACATCGGTTTGTCGATAGCGGGTTTTGGCCGATAGGGGGCCGTCGGCCGGTGGCGCGCCAGCGACCCAGCTCATTTGCCCGGCGACCAGGGCATTCGATAACAACCAGGGGTGGTCATGGCCTTGCACCACATATAAGGTATTACTTTCAACGTCTTTGCGCGCAACGTACCAGGGCGCATGGTTGCCATCGTCATCGCGATGCGCGCGCTGCCCCCCCAATCCGATGCCTTTACGCTGACCGAGCGTATAGAACGACAAACCGACATGCTCGCCGACGACATCGCCGTCCGGGGTTTTCATCGGGCCGGGTTTGAAAGAAAGATACCGGTTCAAGAAGGCACGGAATGGGCGCTCGCCAATAAAGCAGATACCGGTGGAATCTTTCTTTTTGGCATTCGGCAGCTGTAGCTCATCTGCGATGCTGCGTATCGTCGACTTATGTAGCTCACCGAGTGGAAACAGTGTGCGTGATAGCTGCGACTGGCTTAGCCGGTGCAGGAAATAGCTCTGATCTTTACTGGCGTCTACGGCCTTTAAAAGCTCGAACTGACCGCCTCGCTCGCGCACCCGGGCGTAATGGCCGGTGGCGATATGATCAGCGCCGAGCTGCAACGCATGATCCAGAAACGCTTTGAATTTGATCTCGGCATTGCACAACACATCCGGGTTGGGTGTGCGCCCTGCCTCGTATTCGCGCAGAAACTCAGCAAAGACACGGTCTTTGTACTCGCTCGCGAAGTTCACTGCTTCAATGTCGACGCCAACGACATCGGCCACGCTGGCGGCATCTATCCAGTCCTGCCGTGTCGAGCAGTACTCGTCATCATCATCGTCTTCCCAATTTTTCATGAAAAGGCCGATGACTTCATAGCCTTGCTGCTTCAGCAGCCAGGCGGCTACCGAGGAATCAACACCCCCAGACATACCAAGGACAACGCGAGCTTTAGTCATTAGCGGCTAGGTGGACGCTGGGGTGGGTATGAATCACTGACAGCGGAAAGCGCTGACCAGCGAGATAATCTTCGACGCACTTCAGCACCAGCGGGCTGCGATGTCTATCCTGCGTTGCCAAAATCTCTTGGTGCGACATCCAAACCGTTCGCAGAATACCCTCATCCAATGCACGATCGTGTAATGCACCCAAGGTGCCAGTGAAGGCAAAGCGCAGATAAGTGACGTCTTCGTTCAACCGACTTGATTGGTAGCGTGACAGATACACGCCCACTAGTGCGTCGGGAATAAATTCATGCGCGGTTTCTTCGAGTGCCTCTCGCGCAGCTGCCGCCAACAAAGATTCGCCGGGGTCAAGATGGCCGGCGGGTTGGTTAAATTTGATGCCCTCCGCTGTCTGTTCTTCGACCAACAGAAAGCGCTGATCACGCTCGATGATGGCGGCGACGGTCACCGAGGGTTTCCAAATGGATGACATAGCGTCCTTTAAAAGCAAACATTTTACTGTTTTGCGTGTGTGAGGCCTGGGCTGAACCGCCCCAAATTGCAGCAAATAAGCCAAAATATTGGTGCGTTGCGAAAAATCCAGATCAATAGTATCTTTGCTCCCTTTTTCGGCGAAGCAATCTGGGCCTGCCCATTCGTCGGCATCGCCTTTCCTTACCAAAGTCCTAACGTGCGGATGTTGCATCGGCGCCCGGTTTTTTATGCTGGCGTCTGGCCTCATCCATTTTCAATGTGGAGAACACCATGAGAATCGGCATTCCAGCCGAGACCCGTCAGGGCGAAACGCGAGTTGCCGCCACGCCGGAGACGATCAAGAAACTGATCGCGTCCGGACACAAGGTCATCGTTCAGTCCGGTGCTGGCGTTCCAGCCAGCTTGCCAGACGATGCATTTGCGGCGGTTGGCGCAGACATTGGCGCTGCTGCAGATGCTTTCGGCTGCGACATCGTATTGAAAGTTCGTGCGCCCTCGTCTGATGAGCGCGCGTTAATGAAATCAGGCACTGCGCTTATCGGCATGCTGAACCCGTTCGATGCCGAAGGTATTGCGGGCATGGCTTCGGCAGGCTTGTCGGCCTTCGCGCTGGAGGCGGTACCTCGCATTACCCGCGCGCAGTCAATGGACGTGCTGTCCTCGCAAGCCAATATTGCTGGCTATAAAGCAGTGCTGATGACCGCCAATATGTACCAGCGCTTCTTTCCCATGTTGATGACTGCAGCGGGTACGGTCAAAGCAGCTCGGGTATTGATCATGGGTGTGGGCGTCGCTGGTTTGCAAGCGATTGCAACTGCCAAGCGCCTTGGTGCTGTGATTGAGGCATCCGATGTACGCCCACCGGTCAAAGAGCAAGTGGAATCGCTGGGTGCGAAGTTTATTGACGTGCCTTACGAAACCGACGAAGAGCGTGAGATTGCACAGGGTAGCGGTGGCTACGCGCGGCCGATGCCAGAGGCATGGATGAAACGTCAGGCGGCGCTGGTGCATGAGCGCGCGAAACTGGCGGACATCATCATCACCACGGCCTTGATCCCGGGACGTAAAGCGCCTGTACTAATTGGCGAAGACACCATCAAAGCAATGAAGCCGGGTTCGGTCATTCTTGATATGGCGGTGGAGCAGGGTGGTAATTGCGAGCTCTCCGAGCTTGGCAAGACCGTCGTTAAACATGGCGTTCACATTATTGGCGAGGCAAATCTTCCCGCATTGTGTGCTGCGGATGCGTCCGCACTGTACGCGCGAAATGTGCTCGATTTTCTGAAGCTGATCTTTGACAAAGACGCCAACCTGACCATCGATCAGGCTGATGAGATCATCGCTGCTACCTTGGTTTGCCATGGTGGTGCGGTGCTCCGCAAGTAATATCGGCGGCACACAGCGATGGAAAGAATCATGCTGCGCGCGAAGATTCATCGCGCAACGGTGACGGAGTGTGTTTTAGATTACGAAGGCTCGTGTGGGATCGACGAAGATCTGCTCGACGCTGCTGACATTCGTGAATTCGAAAAGATTGATTTGTACAACGTCAGCAATGGTGAGCGCTTCTCCACTTATGCAATTAAAGGGCGGCGCGGTAGTGGTGAGGTCTCACTCAATGGTGCGGCAGCGCGGCTAGCGCAACGGGGTGATTTGCTGATTATTTGCACCTACGCGCCCATGAGCGAAGCAACGGTTGTGGATCATCAACCCAAAATCGTGTTCGTAGATGGCAGTAATCATGTCTCCGGAATAAAAAAGTAAAGCTACCAGTAGAGGACATCATGGAAGTTAGCTACACCATTACCAACCTCATTATTTTTGTCCTGGCGATTTACGTCGGGTATCACGTTGTCTGGACGGTGACGCCAGCATTGCACACGCCGCTGATGGCCGTGACTAATGCGGTGTCGGCCATCATTATTGTTGGCGCCATGCTTGCCGCAGCGCTCACTACGGGCCCGGTTGGGCAGTTCATGGGAACGCTGGCGGTTGCGCTCGCAGCGGTGAATGTATTTGGTGGTTTTTTGGTGACACAGCGGATGCTGGAAATGTTCAAGAAAAAACAGCCCAAGTCGCAGAACAAGGAAGGGGCTTAATACCATGAGCATGAATCTTGTCACTCTGCTGTATTTGATCGCCTCGATCTGTTTCATTCAGGCGCTGAAGGGTTTGTCGCATCCGGCCACGGCAAGACGCGGCAATGCGTTTGGTATGACCGGTATGGCGATTGCTGCGCTGACCACGGTAGCCCTGATCATGAAGCTGCAAGCTGAGGCGACCGCGCCCGGTAGTGGCTTTAGCTTGCTGCTCGGCGGTCTGGTGGTGGGCGGCGCGATTGGTGCTGTGCTGGCCAAGCGGGTTGAAATGACCAAGATGCCCGAGCTGGTCGCTGCGATGCACTCGCTGATCGGAATGGCGGCAGTGTGTATCGCTGTCGCGGCAGTGTCTGAGCCGGTGGCTTTTGGCATTGTTGCCAGCGCCACTGACCCCATCCCGTTTGGTAATCGTCTTGAGCTGTTTATCGGTACCTTTGTCGGAGCGATTACTTTCTCAGGCTCAGTCATCGCATTCGGCAAGCTTGCAGGCAACTTCAAGTTCCGGCTATTTCAGGGCGCGCCAGTTGTTTTCCCCGGCCAGCACCTGATCAACCTGCTAATGGCAGTGGTGATGGTGGGTGCAGGCCTGATGTTTGTTGTCGCCGACGGTGCCGAGCCTGCTTGGACGCCATTCCTGGTGATGACGGCGATTGCCTTTGTGCTCGGTGTGATGATCATCATCCCGATCGGTGGTGCTGACATGCCGGTAGTGGTGTCGATGCTGAACAGCTACTCTGGCTGGGCAGCAGCCGGCATCGGTTTCTCACTCAATAACTCGATGCTGATTATTGCGGGTTCATTGGTAGGATCCTCCGGCGCGATTCTGTCCTACATCATGTGTAAGGCGATGAATCGCTCATTCTTCAACGTGATTCTTGGCGGCTTCGGCGGTGAGGCATCAGCAGGTGGTCCCGGCGGTCAGCAACAACGCAACGTGAAATCGGGTTCGGCCGATGATGCCGCCTTCATCATGACGCATGCCGAGACTGTGATTATCGTTCCGGGTTATGGCTTGGCAGTGGCGCGCGCGCAGCACGCGCTGAAAGAACTGACCGATCAGCTGACCGAGAAAGGTGTAACCGTGAAATACGCCATCCACCCGGTGGCAGGACGTATGCCTGGTCACATGAACGTCTTGCTGGCGGAGGCTGAAGTCGCCTACGACCAAGTATTCGAGATGGAAGATATCAACAGCGAATTCGGTCAGGCCGATGTGGTGCTGGTGCTCGGTGCGAATGACGTTGTGAACCCGGCCGCCAAAGATCCCAACTCGCCGATCGCGGGCATGCCGATTCTAGAGGCCTACAAGGCGAAGACCATCATTGTGAACAAGCGTTCCATGGCGTCAGGTTACGCCGGCTTGGACAATGAGTTGTTCTATCTCGATAAGACCATGATGGTGTTTGGTGACGCTAAAAAGGTCATCGAAGATATGGTCAAAGCCATTTAAAGCCTCTAACAAACTGTCGCTGGCGTTGTTGGTGGCGCTAGCAAGGCTTCATCCGGTATCGGCTTTATCGCCAACCGTACATCATCTGCTCCGCCAGCGCGCGTTTCGCTGGCGGCACAAAGTCCAGCACGCCCAAGGACAAACCCAGCAGTCGTTGGGACGCTGCTTGGTCTGAACCATTCGCAAACACGCGCGCCATCAGATCGGTCACCCTAACCGTGGTTGATCGGTCGCGCTGGCGCTGCCGCTCGAATTCTGCAAGCGTGGCCGCAGATAGGTCGCGAGCCAACATCTTCGCCAGCACTACTGCATCGCGCAGACCCAGATTTAATCCTTGACCTGCGACTGGGTGCAAGGTTTGCGCAGCGTTGCCGATCGCCACCGTGCGCGGTGTTGTGTGCGGTGCTGCATTCAGGCCCAAGGGGTATTGATGACGCGCACCGACGCGAGTGAGCGTACCCACCCGCTGACCAAATCCGCGCTGTAGCTCATTCAGAAAACTTGGGTCATCCATCGCCAGCAGACGCTCGGCAGTAGTCGGGGCTACGCACCACACCATGGCGTAGCCATCGGCTTGCGGTAGCAGTGCGAGCGGCCCCTCGGAAGTAAACCGTTCATAGGCTCGACCTGAAGGTGGCGACGCAGCATGGACTGTCGAGGTAATCGCTATTTGTGCGTAATCGCGAAAGTGAGTTTTGGCGCTTTGCTCACCGAACACGCCACCTTCTGAATGGATGACGACCGAGGCTGCGAGTTCACGACCATCCGACAAGCTGAGCACGGCATACGCATCTCCGGGCTGCAGGCTAACCACCGTCGCAGGTCGAAACACAGGCAGACCTGTGGCCATACGCGCGTCGAGTGCATGCACCAGATCACCATAGCGGCATACGTAACCCAGTGCGGGTAGGTCGTAGTCTTTGCTTTCAATCAGCGTTCGGCCAAAGCTTCCGCGACGCGAGACGTGAATTTGCGTGATTGGCGTTGCGGCCGTAGGCCATGCGGATATCGTCGACAGAAGTTCACGGCTGCCGAAAGACAAAGCGATCGATCGCGGATCCGCGGTTGCCAGCGCAAGCGGCTTGGCATCGATGAGCGCAATCTTGTCGGCTGCAACGCCGCGTGCGACCAGCATCGCAGCAAGCGACAGGCCGACCGGCCCGCCGCCCACGATCGCGATATCGACCCTTGTTTGCATGATCAGCTGCGCATCAGTGCTTCAATATCAGCGACGCTTTTCGGTGCCTTGTGCGTCAAGAGGTGGCATCCGTCAGCGGTGACGAGTGCATCGTCTTCGATTCGAATGCCGATGTTCCAAAATGCCTCGGGCACGCCTTCAGCCGGGCGAACATAAATGCCCGGCTCGATGGTCAGCACCATGCCGGGCACTAGGGTGCGCGATGGCTTTTCAGTAGCAGATACAGCGGGGTCTCGGTAATCGCCGACATCATGCACATCCATACCCAGCCAGTGGCCGGTACGATGCATATAAAACTGTCGGTAACTATCATTCGCGATCACATCATCCAAGGTACCGACCTTATCTTTATTGAGTAGCCCGGTGTCCAGCATGCCTTGCGCTAGTACGCGAACCGCCGCCTCATGTCCGTCAATGAAGCGTTTACCAGGGCCGGTAGCCAAAATCGCTGCGTGTTGCGCCTCTAAAACGAGTTCGTAGAGTGTTTTTTGTGGGCCACTGAATTTGCCGTTCGCCGGAAAAGTGCGTGTGATATCGGACGCGTAGCTGTCGAGTTCGCAACCAGCATCAATTAATACTAAATCGCCATCGCGCAATTCAGCATCACCCGCACGATAGTGAAGTACGCAGGCATTGGCGCCGGTTGCAACGATTGAGCCGTAGGCGGGAAACTGAGAACCATTGCGACGAAACTCGTGCAGTAGCTCGGCTTCGAGATGATATTCGCGCAGGCCCGGTTTGGCACACCGCATGGCGCGTGCGTGCGCCTCAGAGGCGATATCTGCGGCGCGTTGCATGGTTGCGATCTCGTGATCATCTTTCACCAGCCGCATTTCATTCAAAATGGCGCGGATATCAAACGCAGTATTCGGCGCAGTGACACCAGCGCGTACCTGCGAGCGAACCGCATTCAGCCAACGCTGAATTTGTTCATCCAGCTTTGCCTGGCTGCCGAGTGCATAAAACAGCGCAGGCGCATTTGCCATCAGCTTCGGTAGCTCTACATCAATGCTGTCGATGGTGAGGCAAGCATCAAAGCCAAACGTTTCTTTAGCACCTGTCGGTCCATAGCGATAACCATCCCAGATCTCGCGTTCTTCGTTCTTGTCACGACAGAATAGGATGGACTGATTTTGAGCTCCTGCGATGAGTACTAGTGTCGCCTCAGGCTCAGGAAATCCGGTGAGATAGTAGAAGTAGCTATCGTGCCGGTAGGGGTAGTCGGCATCTGCATTCCGCATCACTTCGGGTGCGGTTGGGATGATCGCTACCCCACCGCCTTGGGCGTGCATTTTAGCGAGCAGCGCGTCGCGCCGGCGGGCAAAGCTTGTAACAGTCATGATCCTGCTTTCAATGGAGCGTTCAATTGTTCGAGCCGTTCTATCGTGCCGACATCGGTCCAGTCACCACGGTACACTTCGCCCCCGATTTTGCCCTTGTCGGCGAATTCGCGCAGGATAGGCGCGAGTTTGGCGCTTTCACCTGCCATGACAGTGTCGAACAGTTCGGGACGATAGACGCCAATACCAGAGAAGGTATAGCGTGGCTCGCCATGATTGGTGATGGAGAAATTCGCCAAAGCAAAATCTCCTTCCGGATGATGCGCAGGATTCTTGACCAGATATAACCACGCCAGGTCACGTTCGCCCACCGGGTAAGGCTTGCCCCACGGGTCGCTTTCCTCGAGGACGTCTTTCACCTGACTAAAATCAAAGTGCGGGCAGTAAATATCGCCGGCAATCGCGACGAATGGTGAGTCGCCGAGTAGATGGCGTGCCTTTGCGATACCGCCCGCAGTTTCCAGCGCGCTTCCCTCGGCGGAGTAAACCAGTTCTGCACCGTATCGAC